>JAXEBI010000161.1:0-44958 GCA_034094155.1 Phocaeicola sp. | reverse complement strand
TATTCTTCTTTAAGGATAGTTGCAAGTTCATTAACTTCTTTTACTGTCAAGTTAACTAATTGTTCTGCAAAAGCTTTCAAATCTGCCATTTTTGTATGAATTTAATTGTTTGTTACTAAATTGAATATAAAAAGTTGTTTGTTAAATTTCCTAAGTATGAATGATACGTATTATTCAGCACGTTCACCCAAAGTCTTAAGAACTCCGTGAATGGTGTTACCACCTGATTGAAGAGCAGAGATAACGTTCTTAGCAGGCGATTGCAACAATGCAACGATATCTGCGATAACTTCGTTCTTGCTCTTGATTGTAGCGAGAGCGTCGAGCTGATCTGCACCTACATAGAATCCTTCTTCAGCATAAGCAGCTTTTAAAGAAGGAACTCCTTCTTTGTATTCTTTCAGCAATTTAGCTGGAGCATTTGCAACTTCAGTAAACATTACAGAAGTTGTACCCTTCAAAGAATCAAATAATGGTGAGAAGTCAACATCCAAACTCATCAACGCTTTGTGAAGCAAAGAATTCTTCACAACTACCAGCTTGATACCAGCCTTGAAACATTTTCTACGAAGTTCACTTGTAGATGCCGCATCCATTGCAGTAGTATCAACCAAGTAGAAATGTCCATATTGCTTAACTGTATCAGCCAACTGACTTATAATTGCGCCTTTATCTTCCTTTCTCATGATTACTCCTTATTAATTAAATTTCGTCTACTGATTTAGGGTCAATTTTGATACCCTTACTCATTGTACTTGAAAGATAAATACTCTTTATATAAGTACCTTTAGCTGTAGTAGGTTTCAGTTTAATGATAGTAGCGATAAATTCTTTCGCATTTTCACGGATCTGATCAGCAGTAAATGATACTTTACCGATTGAAGTATGAACGATACCGCTCTTATCAACCTTAAAGTCAATCTTACCTTGCTTAACTTCCTTAACAGCCTTAGCTACATCCATAGTTACAGTTCCGCTCTTTGGGTTAGGCATCAATCCACGAGGACCGAGCACACGACCTAGAGCACCGATCTTACCCATGATAGACGGCATAGTGATAATTACATCAATATCAGTCCATCCACCTTTGATCTTTTCAATATATTCGTCAAGACCAACATAGTCAGCGCCAGCTTCCTTAGCAGCAGCTTCAGCATCAGGTGTACACAAAACAAGCACTCTTACCTGCTTACCAGTTCCATGAGGAAGAGAAACAACGCCTCTTACCATCTGGTTAGCCTTACGAGGGTCTACACCTAAACGTACGTCGATATCTAATGAAGCATCAAATTTAGTAAAAGTAATTTCCTTTACCAAATCAGCAGCTTCCTTTAGTGAGTATGCTTTCCCTGCTTCAATCTTTTCTGCAGCCAACTTTTGATTTTTTGTCAGTTTACCCATTCTCAATTGAAGTTAATTAGTTATTACCCGGGAAGTCACCTTTTACAGCGATACCCATACTTCTAGCTGTTCCAGCTACCATTGTCATAGCAGCTTCAATAGTAAAGCAGTTCAAGTCTACCATCTTGTCCTGAGCGATTGCGCGAATCTGATCCCAAGTAAGTTCAGCAACTTTCTTACGGTTTGGTTCAGCAGAACCGCTCTTCAATTTAGTTGCTTCAAGCAACTGAATTGCTACAGGAGGAGTTTTGATTACAAAATCAAAAGACTTGTCTGTGTAGTAGGTAATGATAACAGGTAATACTTTACCTGCTTTGTCCTGGGTTCTGGCGTTGAATTGCTTGCAAAATTCCATGATATTGATACCCTTAGAACCTAATGCAGGTCCAACGGGAGGTGATGGATTTGCAGCGCCTCCTTTAATCTGTAATTTGATTAGTCCAGCAACTTCTTTAGCCATTTTTCTAAAATTTAATATAATTGATTAACGAATAGAATAACATCACGTAACAAGATGTGTTATTCCTTTTCCACATCCGTAAAGCCTAATTCAAGCGGAGTTTTACGCCCGAATATTTTGACCATCACTTTCAACTTACGTTTTTCCGCATTCACTTCTTCAATGAGTCCACTGAATCCGCTGAAAGGTCCAACGCTAACTTTCACTGTTTCACCTACAATATAAGGAACATTTAAGTCCTCACCTACCTCTTGGAGTTCATCTACCGTACCCAGAATACGATTCACTTCCGATTGTCTTAATGGAACAGGATTTTCCTGACCACCCAAGAAACCGATTACATTAGGAGTATTTCTCAAATAATGAGTAACCTCACCAACAAGCGCAGCTTCTACCAAGACATATCCAGGGAGATAACTTCTCTCTTTCACAATTTTTTTACCATTGCGAACCTGAACAAATTTTTCGGTCGGAATCAACACCTGAGATACATACTCACCAAGGTCGCTGTGTCTTAAATCAGCATCTAGGTATTCCTTAACCTTAGCTTCTTTTCCACTTACGGCACGAAGCACGTACCATTTCTTTTCAATCTCAGACATTTTATTCAACATTTATTAGTGCGGATAGATAACGTCTCCCATAATAAACTGGAAGGCAGAATCCATAAGAAAAACAACGAGTGCAATGAGAAGGGAAGCAGTTAGAACAACCACTGCACTACTTGAAAGTTCTGAGCGAGTAGGCCATGATACTTTATGGACTAGTTCGTCATAAGATTCTTTACAATAATTCGTTACCTTTTTAAACATATCCAATTAATTTTAGCACGGGAAGAGAGGCTCGAACTCCCGACACTCGGTTTTGGAGACCGATGCTCTACCAACTGAGCTATTCCCGTAAAAATAGTTCCCGAAACTTTCTTTTTCGGGAACTATCAGTTTTATTTCTTAAGACTTATTAGTCAAGAAGTTCTGTAATCTGACCAGCACCTACTGTACGACCACCTTCACGGATAGCGAAGCGAAGACCTACGTTCAATGCAACTGGGTAGATCAATTCTACGTTGATAGTTACATTATCACCTGGCATTACCATATCAACTCCTTCTGGCAAAGAAATTTCACCAGTACAGTCCATAGTACGCAAGTAGAACTGAGGACGGTATTTGTTATGGAATGGAGTGTGACGGCCACCTTCTTCTTTCTTCAGGATATAAACCTCAGCTTTGAACTTAGAGTGAGCCTTAACCTGTCCTGGGTGACAAAGAATCATACCACGTTTGATTTCGTTCTTGTCGATACCACGAAGCAACAAACCTACGTTATCACCAGCTTCACCCTGATCCAACAATTTGCGGAACATTTCAACACCAGTTACAACTGATTTCTTATCTTCACCAAGACCCAAGATTTCTACTTCGTCACCTACCTTGATGATACCAGCTTCGATACGACCTGTAGCTACAGTACCACGACCAGTGATTGAGAATACGTCTTCAACAGGCATCAAGAAAGGTTTATCGATATCACGTGGAGGCAATGGAATCCAGTTATCAACTGCATCCATTAGTTCCATAACTTTTTCTTCCCATTCTGCAACACCATTCAAAGCACCAAGTGCAGAACCACGGATGATTGGAGTATTGTCACCGTCGAATTCATAGAATGACAACAATTCGCGCATTTCCATTTCAACAAGTTCCAACATTTCTTCGTCATCAACCATGTCGCATTTGTTCAAGAATACAACAAGACGAGGAACGTTTACCTGACGAGCCAAAAGGATATGTTCACGAGTCTGAGGCATAGGACCATCAGTAGCAGCAACTACGATGATAGCACCATCCATCTGAGCAGCACCAGTAACCATGTTCTTTACATAGTCGGCGTGTCCCGGACAGTCAACGTGAGCATAGTGACGGTTAGCAGTCTGATATTCTACGTGTGAAGTATTGATAGTAATACCTCTTTCTTTTTCTTCAGGAGCGTTATCGATAGAATCGAATGAGCGCAATTCTGAAAGACCTTTCTTTGCCAACACTGTAGTGATAGCAGCAGTCAAAGTGGTTTTACCGTGGTCAACGTGACCAATAGTACCAATGTTAACGTGCGGTTTCGAACGTTCAAATTTCTCTTTAGCCATAGCTTTAATTGTTATTTATTTTGATTAATAATCAGCTTTTCTAAATTTAAGAGCTGTTACCGGGACTTGAACCCGGGACCTCTTCCTTACCAAGGAAGTGCTCTACCGCTGAGCTATAACAGCGACAATTACAAAAAATCAAAAAGAAGAAAAAGAGAGCGGAAGACGGGACTCAAACCCGCGACCCTCAGCTTGGAAGGCTAATGCTCTATCAACTGAGCTACTTCCGCTTATCGAAGTGGGCAAAGATGGATTCGAACCACCGAAGGCGTAAGCCAGCAGATTTACAGTCTGCCCCATTTGGCCACTCTGGTATTTGCCCTACTTTCTTTCTTCTTTCTAAGAGATCAAAAGATTAACTTTTTACGTTTATCTTCTCTTGAGCCTCTTGTCGGATTCGAACCAACGACCCCGAGATTACAAATCACGTGCTCTGGCCAACTGAGCTAAAGAGGCAAGATTTCAAAACTTTGCAGCCACACAACCTGTGGTTTTGCGGCTGCAAAGTTAGATATTATTTTTTAATCACAAAACAAAATCTGTGTTTTTTTTATTTAGTCTGCTGTTTTTCTTTTGTTTTCTGCAATTGTTTAGACAATGCATCCATACAAAGATCAACCGCTTCTTCAAATGTATCGCAAACTTTTTCTGCGTAAAACTCTGAATTCAAGGCCAATATTCGAACCCCGGCTTCCTTGTTCATAGAAGTTTCAGGTTTTACTACTTTTAAAGACACCTCTACTTTCTTTATATTGTCGCAAAACTTCTCGAGCTTCTCTGCTTTTTTCTGTACAAAAGCTTCCAATTTTTCTGATGCATCGAAATGAATTGATTGAATTCTTACTTCCATAAAAACCTCCTTTTCTTTACGCTCTTGGATGAGCTTGTTTATAAACTTTTTTAAGTTCTTCAAAGGTTGTATGTGTATACACCTCAGTAGTAGTAAGACTTTCATGTCCAAGCAATTCCTTAACACTTTCCAGCCCTGCATCATTATTCAGCATTGCAGTCGCAAAAGAATGCCTCAGGACATGTGGACTCCGCTTCTTCAGTGTCACTACCTTTGAGAGATTTCGTTTCACCACCTCATATACCATTATAGGGGAAAGTCTCCTTCCGTCTTTTCTGACAAAAAAAGCATCACCTACCCTGGTGCAAGTATCATTTCTGAGACCAACATACCTTCCAACAGCCGTTTTCAACGACAGCCCAAAAGGTATATACCTTTGTTTTTTTCTCTTACCTGTAACCTTAATAAGTTGTGTCGATAAATCTACGTCACAATCATCAAGAGAGACAAGTTCAGACAAACGCACACCGGTTTCATAGAACATCTGTAATATAAGTTTATCTCTTACACCTTGAAAATCGGCTCCAAGATCAACTTCATCAAGCAACTTATCCATATCAGCCTCCCTGACAAAAACCGGCAAAGGTTTTTTCTTTTTGGGACCTGATACAAGTCGCAAAGGATCGCTCTTTACATATTTCTTTTTCAAAAGAAACTTATAAAACGATCTGAGAGAACTCAGTTTTCTATTAACAGAGGTTTCTGTATAACCATTATCCATCAGATGCATTACCCATCCGCGCACAATGTCCGCATCAACCTCCTGATATTCCACTCCCGGACAGTTTATCTTCAAATACTCTTCAAACTGAATGAGATCATTTCTATAAGAAACCAGAGTCTTATCAGAATAATTCCTTTCAGATTCAAGATAATGAAGGAACAACTCTCTCATAACTTTACTCGCTGTATTAATTCAGCAACGAATATATGAAAAAGAATTCAATAATTCAAGAAATTCCGCAAAATTATTACTCTTCTACCTGCTGCATTTTCTGAACGTAAATAGCACGTTCCATCTTAAGTCTCTTCAAAACAGACGGTTTATCATACTGTTGTCTGCTTCTAAGTTCTTTTACAACACCTGTTTTTTCAAATTTTCTCTTGAATTTTTTAAGCGCTTTTTCAATGTTTTCGCCTTCTTTTACTGGAACTACGATCATGTTTTAAAATTTAAATATGTTGTTATTAAATTATTTTTGCAGTCAAAATTGCGGCGCAAAATTACATATACTTTCTTAATTTACAAAACTTTCCACAAGTTTTTATTCATAATTCATTAGAAATCGTATCTTTGCCATGACTATACAACTATAATTTAACTTTTATGAAAGAAAATATTATCAATAGAATTAAGTCTTTAAGAGACTACATGAAAGTTTGTGGTGTCTCTGCCTTTATATCACCAAGTACAGACCCACATTCTGGAGAATACGTTCCTGAGCACTGGGAGTCAAGAAAATGGATAAGCGGATTTACCGGATCGGCCGGAACAGCAGTAATTACCGATAATGATGGTGGTGTATGGACAGATTCAAGATATTTCATTCAGGCTGAGGAGCAATTATCTGGCACTGGACTTAAATTATTCAAAGACAGACTTCCTGAGACGCCAAGCATATCTGAATGGCTGAATAAGGCTCTGAAACCCGGGGATTCTGTAGGATTTGACGGATGGGTTAATACCGTTTCTGAAGTCCAAGAGATTCAAAAAACGCTGGCCAAGAATAATATTTCATATAAAATGATTAATGATCCTTATAAAGATATCTGGTTGGACCGACCTTCTATTCCGCACAATAAACCATTTATTCTCGGCATGGAGTACACAGGCGAATCATGCCAGTCGAAAATTAAAAGGATTAAAGAAGCTTATCAGAAAAATCAGGCAGATGGTATCGTTTTATCTGCATTAGACGAAATCGCATGGACTTTAAATTTAAGAGGAAATGACGTTCATTGCAATCCTGTATTTGTGAGTTATCTGATTATCACAAATAAGGAGACTACATTATATATCATAAAAGAGAAGATCACAGAAGATGTTTCATCTTATTTAAATTCATGCGGTATAGTTTGCAAAGAATACGATGAAATAGAAACTGATCTGAGGAACTACAATGGCAACAATATACAGATGTCATATAATACGAACTATGCTATATTTAACGCAGCCAAATCAAATGCTGAAGTAATCTTACACGACTCTCCTGTTTTGTATTTCAAATCAATAAAAAATGACACAGAAATAGAAGGATTCCGCAATGCTATGACAAGAGACGGTGTTGCAATGGTGAAATTCCTTTATTGGCTGGAGAAATCTGTTGGAAAAGAAAATATTAATGAGGTAACAATAGACAAGAAACTGACAGAACTTCGCTCGCAGCAACAGCATTTCAGAGGTATCAGCTTTGACACTATAGCCGGTTATCAGGAGCATGGAGCGATTGTCCATTATGAAGCTACTGAAGAAAGCGCTCTTACTCTAAAGCCCGAAGGTTTATTATTGCTTGACAGTGGAGCACAGTACACCGACGGTACCACTGATATTACGCGTACTATTCCGTTGGGAGAAACAAGCCTTGAACAAAAGAAGGATTATACTCTTGTATTAAAAGGGTTCATTGATGTGTGTATGATAGAGTTTCCTTATGGTACTTGTGGCACACAATTAGACATTCTGGCACGTCAGGCTATGTGGAAAGAAGGTATAAATTACGGCCATGGAACAGGCCATGGGGTCGGACATTTCCTGAATGTTCACGAGGGACCTCACCAGATGCGTATGAACTATATGCCAGCCATTCTTCTTCCTGGTATGACTCTAACCAACGAACCTGGTATCTATAAAGCTGGACGTCATGGAGTAAGAACAGAAAACACTATGCTTATTGTAAAAAATAAGAGTACTGAATTTGGAGAGTTCTATAAATTCGACCAACTGACTCTCTGCCCTATCAGCAAACAAACGATAATAAAAGAAATGCTTACAAAAGAAGAAATACAATGGCTGAACAACTATCATAAACTTGTCTTCGAAAAGATAAGTCCTTTTCTGGAAGGTGAAGAACTTAGCTGGCTAAAAGATGCAACTTCGGAGTTGTAAACTATTTAAAGTTAAAGGTTGAGTTTATATGATTCTTACAAGCTACAACAAGTATTTATATTATTAATAAAATATTTCTGATTCATTAAATATATAAAAATATGGCTTTAATAAAATCAGTAAGAGGTTTTACGCCTAAATATGGGAAGAATTGTTATTTTGCAGATAATGCAACAATAATAGGTGACGTAGTAATGGGTGACGACTGTAGCATCTGGTTTAATGCTGTATTGCGGGGTGATGTAAATTCCATAAGAATAGGCAACAGGGTAAATATCCAGGATGGAACAGTACTGCACACATTATATGAAAAGTCTGTTGTGGAAATAGGTAATGACGTATCTATAGGACACAATGTGACACTGCATGGAGCATGCGTCAAAGACAATGCGCTTATCGGAATGGGTTCTACCCTACTCGACCATGCTGTTGTTGGCGAAGGTGCTATTGTTGCTGCTGGAGCACTTGTTCTGGCGAATACTATAATAGAACCTCACACTTTATGGGGCGGTGTTCCGGCAAAATTCATTAAAAAAGTAGACCCACAACAAAGCAAAGAGCTTAATCAGAAAATAGCTAACGGATATCTTATGTATTCTTCATGGTTTAAAGAAGAGTAAAATAGATAAGGGACAAAGAGTGTAAAAAAACGGCCCAAAATTTTCAACTGCAAGAATCGTTTTCCGATGTATTTATTGTATAAAAACAAGTAAGAGATATTCTTATGGATTTTGCATTTCGTAATACAGAAAAAGAATTGCCATCATTTACCGTTCAGACTGTTCGGTTATACCGTACCACTTAAGTCGTACACGTGTTTCATTTGAGTCGCAAGCCCGTACCACTTAAGTCGTACGCTTGTTTCACTTGAGTAGTACGCTTGTTTCACTTAAGTCGCATACGTATGCTATAATAATCGTATAACCACTGATTCATGAATGTCTAAAACTACCACAATTTTTTTTCGGGTATTACTATACAAATCGGAAAACGATTCTTTTTCTATATAAAACCGTATTATAATTATTAAAGTAACAGAAACGGCATAAATTCTTTAGAAGCATTCAAGTGATAGTCAGAGATTTTATCTAAATTTGCATTTTAATAACCAACTAAATTCGATTATAAAGGGATGAAAGAGTTTTTCCAATTGATGCGTCGCTTCGTATCTCCATACAAAAGATTCGTTGTATGGGCTGTAATATTAAACATCTTGTCGGCTATATTTAATGTATTTTCATTTTCATTGCTGATTCCTATTCTAAACATTCTGTTCAAGACTGGCGATGGAAATAAAGTTTATAATTTTATAGAATGGGGAAGTGCGTCATTTAAAGATGTGGTTGTAAACAACTTCTATTATTATGTATCACAATTAATAGAAATTTTCGGTCCTTCAACAACTCTTCTCTGGCTTGGATTATTCCTTGCAGGAATGACATTGCTTAAGACAGCATGTTATTTCGGTTCTTCTGCTGTAATGATACCACTACGTACAGGAGTAGTAAGAGATATTAGAATAATGGTATATTCTAAAATAATACATCTGCCTCTCAACTTCTTCTCTTCAGAAAAAAAAGGTGACATTATAGCAAGAATGAGTGGTGATGTCAGCGAAATAGAAAATTCCATCACAAGTTCTCTTGACATGCTACTTAAGAATCCAATCCTTATAATATCCTATTTCACAACATTGTTTGTAACGAGCTGGCAACTTACAGTGTTTACTCTATTAGTATTGCCTTCTATGGGATGGTTTATGGGACAAGTAGGACGAAAACTTAAGAGGAAATCACTTGAAGCACAAGACAAATGGAGTGAAACCATGTCACAGCTTGAAGAGACTCTTGGCGGGCTGAGAATAATCAAAGCATTCATTGCTGAGGATAAAATGATAAACAGATTTGTAAAATGCAGCAACGAATTCAGAGACGCAACAAGTAAAGTTGCTACAAGACAGGCTTTGGCTCATCCTATGAGTGAGTTTCTCGGAACAATACTTATAGTAATAGTTTTATGGTTTGGAGGTTCACTTATATTAGGAGACAAATCAAGTATTGATGCCCCTACTTTTATATTTTACATGGTTATTCTTTATAGCGTAATTAACCCATTAAAAGAGTTTTCAAAGGCAGGATATAATATTCCGAAAGGACTTGCGTCAATGGAACGTGTCGACAAAATACTGAATGCGAAAAACAATATAGTTGAAAAGAAAAACGCCATTCATATAAAAGAGATGAAAGACAGTATCAAATTTGACAACATTTCTTTCAGTTATGGCGAAAATGAGGTTCTTCACGACATAAGTCTAGAAATAAAGAAAGGGGAAACTATTGCACTGGTGGGACAAAGTGGTTCGGGTAAATCAACACTTGTAGACCTTGTTCCAAGATTCCATGATGTAAAAAAAGGAAAAATATTGATAGACGGAGTAGACATTAAAGACTTGGTTATAAAAGATCTGCGTTCGCTAATAGGAAACGTAAATCAGGAAGCCATTCTGTTTAATGACTCGTTCTTCAACAATATATCATTCGGTGTAGAAAATGCGACCATGGAACAAGTTATTGAAGCTGCCAAAATAGCAAATGCGCATGATTTCATTATGGATACCGAAGAAGGTTATAACACCAATATAGGAGACAGAGGATGCAGGCTTTCTGGTGGGCAAAGACAAAGAATCTCCATAGCTCGTGCCATTTTGAAAAATCCTGCAATTCTGATTCTTGACGAAGCTACATCAGCGCTCGATACTGAAAGTGAAAAGCTTGTTCAGGAAGCACTGGAGAGACTTATGAAAACAAGAACAACAATTGCCATAGCACACCGACTTTCTACTATTAAGAACGCCGACAGAATTTATGTACTTTACGAAGGCGAAATTGTAGAGTGCGGCAAACACGAAGAATTGCTTAAGAAAAACGGATATTATAAACGTCTCAATGATATGCAAGCCTTATAAACAAGACTTGCTAACCTTTATACTATGGCTTGCAGGTCTGCTCTTTCCAAAAGACTTGCCAGCCATTTTTATTACATACATAATAAACGAAGATGAAAATAATTGTAGACAACAAGGTCCCTTACATAAGAGAGACACTTGAAAAAATAGCAGATCAGGTGATATATCTGCCAGGTAAAGACATTACTCACGATATAGTGAAAGACGCGGATGCACTGATTACCCGTACCAGGACAAAATGCAACAGAGAACTTCTGGAAGGAAGCAACATCAAGTTTATAGGAACTGCAACTATAGGCTTCGACCACATAGATACCGAATTCTGCAAGAGAGCCAATATAACATGGAAAAATTGCCCAGGATGTAACGCCGGGGCTGTTGAACAATATGTACATGCTGTTTTACTATTACTGGAAAAAGAAAAAGGTATAAATCTGAAGAACTCTTGTATTGGAATTATCGGTGTAGGACATGTAGGTACAAGAATCAGGAATATGGCAGAAAGATTAGGAATGAAAATTCTGCTTAATGACCCACCGAGAAACGATAATGGAGAAAAAGGATATGTTGATCTCCAGACTATAGCCGATAATTGCAATATAATAACTTTTCATACGCCACTTATAAGAGAGGGGAAATATAAAACATACCACTTGGCCGACAAAGATTTCTTCGGATTACTGAAAAGAAAGCCTGTAATTATAAATACATCACGTGGAGAAGTTATTGACACCAATGCTATACTGGATGCATTAAACAACAATACCGTATCGGAAGCAGTTATAGATGTATGGGAAAATGAACCAAATATAAATATAGATTTATTAAATAAGGTATTTATAGGCACACCGCACATAGCAGGATATTCTGCCGACGGAAAAATCAACGCTACAAGAATGACTCTCGAATCATTATGCCAGTTTTTTAATATTAATGCAGAAATCAACATTTCTCTGCCACCCGACCCTAATGCTCCTTATTCTGATGACGAGAATACTAGGATTCTTCAACAATACAATCCGCATGATGACTGCGAAGCCCTTCGTTCTCATACTCAAATGTTTGAACAGCTAAGGGGTGATTATAAGTTAAGAAGAGAATAAAAAACACTTTATTTACACTATTTGCACTATGAATCGTGCACATTTTGCGTAAATTTGTGCAAAAATGTATGTTTTTTAGCCTGATTATTTGGTGAAAAGCAGAAATATTTATTCCTTTGCAGCGAATATTTAAACAAATAAATCTATTTTACAAACTTAAAAAATTAAAATTATGTCTGAAATTGCATCAAAAGTACAGAAAATTATCGTTGATAAATTGGGCGTAGAAGAATCAGAAGTAGTTGCAACTGCTAGCTTCACAAACGATTTGGGTGCTGACTCATTGGATACAGTAGAATTGATCATGGAATTCGAAAAAGAATTCGGTATTTCTATTCCAGATGATCAGGCAGAAAAGATCCAGACTGTAGGTGACGCTATCTCTTACATCGAATCTAACAAATAATTAATTCTCCAATCTATGGAATTAAAGAGAGTTGTAGTAACAGGTCTTGGTGCACTCACTCCTGTAGGAAACACAGTTCCAGAATTCTGGGAAAACATTCTTAAAGGAGTAAGTGGGGCAGGACCTATTACTCACTTTGATGCTTCAAAGTTTAAGACACAATTCGCTTGTGAAGTTAAGAACTTCAATGTTAGCGATTACATCGACCGCAAAGAGGCTCGTAAAATGGACCTCTATACTCAATATGCTGTTGCTGCCGCTAAGGAAGCTATAGCAGATGCAGGTTTCGACGTAGAAAAAATTGATTTGAACAGAATCGGCGTTATTCTTGGTGTTGGTATCGGCGGTATCCGCACTTTCGAAGAAGAAGTTGGTGCTTACGAACATACAAAGGACAATATTGGTCCTAAGTTCAACCCATTCTTCATCCCTAAGATGATTGCAGATATTGCTTCAGGACAGATATCTATCATGTATGGTTTCCACGGACCAAACTACACTACTACCTCAGCATGTGCTTCTTCTTCAAATGCCATTGCCGATGCTTTCGACCAGATTCGCTTGGGCAAGGCTAATGCCATCATTACCGGTGGTGCAGAAGCTGCTATCTTTGCACCTGGAGTAGGTGGTTTCAATGCCATGCATGCTCTCTCAACTCGTAACGACGACCCTACTCATGCATCACGTCCGTTCAGCGCAAGCCGCGACGGTTTCGTAATGGGTGAAGGTGCCGGAATACTTGTTCTTGAAGAACTGGAACACGCTAAGGCTCGCGGTGCCAAGATTTATGCCGAACTTGCCGGTACGGGAGCTTCGGGCGACGCTCACCACTTGACAGCTTCTCATCCTGAAGGTCTGGGTGCGAAACTGGTTATGATGAACGCTCTTGAAGATGCTGGAATGAAACCGGAAGACATCGACTATATCAACGTACACGGAACTTCTACTCCTGTAGGTGATGTTTCAGAAGTCAAAGCTATCAAGGAAGTATTTGGCGAACACGCATACAAACTGAATATCAGCTCTACAAAATCTATGACCGGTCACCTTCTTGGAGCTACCGGCGGTGTAGAAGCTATAGCTTGTGTGTTGTCTGTTAAGAACGACATTGTACCTCCAACAATCAATCACGAAGAAGGTGACAACGATGAAAATATCGACTATAACCTCAACTTCACATTCAACACTGCTCAAAAACGTACTGTACGTGCTGCATTGAGCAATACATTCGGATTCGGTGGTCACAATGCATGTGTAATTGTTAAAAAATACACTGAATAAGCTGTGTTAGGAAATATTACAGATAAGATAAGACTTCTTTTCCGAAAGGATAAGGAGCCTTATCTTTGTTTTTATAAAATACTTGGGTTCTATCCGCGAAACATAGAAGTATATAAGCAGGCATTGCTGCATAAGTCATCGTCTGTAAAATCCAAGGGAAGGCTTATAAATAATGAACGCCTTGAGTTCCTTGGTGATGCTATTCTTGATGCCGTAGTAGCGGATATCGTGTATAAGAAATTTGAAGGAAAAAGAGAAGGCTTTCTTACTAATACCCGCTCCAAGATTGTTCAGAGAGAAACTCTTAATAATGTTGCAGTAAAGATAGGACTCGATAAACTTATCAAATTCACAACCAAACAATCCTCACATAACAGCTATATGTGCGGTAATGCTTTCGAGGCTCTTATTGGTGCCATATACCTCGACAGAGGTTATGACGCATGTAAGATTTTTATGGAGGAAAGAATAATAAATCAGTATCTTAACCTCGATAAGATCTCAAGAAAAGAAGTCAATTTCAAATCTAAACTGATTGAGTGGAGCCAGAAGAATAAGTTCGAAATAGAGTTCTGTCTTGTAGGACAAACTGTAGACGAAAGTCAGAATCCTATATTTGAAACTCAAGTTTTGGTTGAGAATATTACTGCGGGTAGCGGTAAAGGTTACTCTAAAAAAGAGTCACAACAAGAAGCTGCACATGCTACCATGAATATGATAAAGAGTGATTCTATCTTTATAGATTCTATTTTCGCTGCAAAATCGGAGAGAGAAAATTCTACAAACAGTGGAACATCCGGTTTGGTAAATGCAGAAAATAATATGGCATCTGATATAGAACTGGAGAATGAATACAACTCCTTGTCTGAGAATGGAAACGCCATGGAGCAGGATGAAGTTATTGAAGAAAAATTCAGAGACGATGAGCGTATTATAGCCGAAGCGGAAGAAGCTGCTTTCCGGTATGAGGTAACAGAAGCCGACTCTGATGATATTGCTGAAAGTAACTCGATTAAGATTACAGAAGAAACATCCGAGGATTACACAGAAAAAGATTCAGAAGATTTTCTTGAAGAGAAATCAAATGATAACCCGGGTGATGATGAGACTTCTGATTCTAAAATGAAATCAAATAACTGAATCAAAAAGTGATACTATATTAGAGCAACTTCAACTGCAGATATACAAAATATGTCCGGCCGATATAAAGCGTGTTGAACGATTATATCGGCCGGACATTTGTCTTTTATATATAATATTCCTTAAGTCCTAACTTATTCGGAATATTTCGCAATAAAATCTCTACAGGATTCAACCGAAACAAACGCCCATCCGTCTGCCCTGAACTACGAGATCATTATCTTCTGTAACAAGACGCAACTTTCCAGCCACCTCACCAAGTGGAACAGAGGTTATCACTTTACCTTTTAAAGCAACCATACGTCCGAACTCTCCTTTGGATATAAGCTCTACAGCATGTCCACCCATTAGAGTAGCAAGATTACGGTCGAACGGTGTAGGACTTCCCCCTCTTTGAATATAGCCAAGAACAGTTTCACGTGTTTCGAAGCCTGTTTCATATTCTATTTCTTCGGCTATATATTGTGCAGCTTTTTTCCCTTCAGGAGTAGGTATGCCTTCAGCTACAACAACAATAGAATATGGCTTTCCTTTCTTAAGTCTGTTTATTATGGTATCCCCTATCCTATGTATATCGTAAGGAATTTCCGGAAGAAGTATTATATCACCCCCGCCAGCCATTCCAGAGTAAAGAGCAATCCATCCGGCTTTATGTCCCATGACCTCTATCACCATTACTCTCTGATGGGAACTTGCCGTAGAATGCAGTCTGTCTATCGCATCCGATGCTATTGTTACAGCCGAATCGAATCCGAATGATACATCTGTTCCCCATACATCATTATCTATAGTTTTAGGAATACTGACCACATTTACCCCTGCCTCCATTAGCTTGGCTGCTGTTTTCTGAGTTCCGTTTCCACCAATACATACAATGCAGTCGAAACCATTATCACGTATAGTATTAAGAAGAACGGTAGGCTTATCATCCGATAAAGTAGCAGAACGTTTTTTAAAAGGTTTTTCACGTGACGTACCGAGCACGGTTCCTCCCAATGTAAGTAAACCGGTAAGAGACTCTTCTGTCATGCGGTTGATATGCCCGTCCAACAACCCGCGAAATCCGTTATGAATTCCGTATACTTCCATTCCGTAATGGTTAAGAGCTGTTTTACAGACTCCTCGTATAGTAGCATTAATTCCTGGGCAATCGCCTCCGGATGTTAAAATTCCTATTTTCATAACATTCATTAATTTAGTGTTGTAAAGGTATGAAAAAATCGTCATTTAGTTATATTAAGCGAAAAAATTAACAGGGGCTGACATAAATAATGTAGAAAAAACATACCTTTGCAACAATAGTAATGAAAATCAGATAAAAATGAACTCAACTAAGTTGATTGACAAAATATTTAGTCCCCGAAGAAAGGAGATAGAGAAATATTATACTAAGGCTGAAGAAATTCAGAATGGAGTTTTCAGAAAGCTGATTAATTCTGCATCAAATACCGAATGGGGTAAGAAGCATAACTATGCGAGTATAAAAAGCTATTCTGATTTCAGCAAGGTACCGGTACAGACTTATGAAGAAGTCAAAGGGTATGTAGACCGTATGCGTCATGGAGAAGAAAATCTTCTCTGGCCAGGAAGGGTACGCTGGTATGCAAAGTCATCAGGAACTACTAACGATAAAAGTAAATTTATCCCGGTTTCAGCCGACGGGCTGAAAAACATTCATTATAGAGGAGGAACTGATGCTGTAGCTCTTTACCTCGGTATAAATCCCGAAAGCAGATTCTTCTCCGGTAAAGGATTGATACTTGGTGGAAGTCACAGCCCAAACTATAATCTCAAGGATAGTCTTGTGGGGGATCTTTCTGCTATTCTTATCCAAAATGTCAATCCCTTGGTAAATCTTATCAGAGTTCCAAGTAAAGAAATAGCTCTTCTCAGTGAATTCGAAGAGAAAGTAGAACGTATAGCCTCATCTACCATTCATAAAAATGTAACAAACATATCTGGTGTTCCATCGTGGATGCTTGCTGTAATAAAGAGGATATTGGAAAAAACAGGAGCTAAAACTCTTGATGAGGTTTGGCCTAACCTTGAAGTATTCTTTCATGGTGGTGTATGTTTTACTCCTTACAGAGAGCAATATAAAAGCCTCATCAAATCCGACAAGATGCACTATATGGAAACATATAATGCCAGTGAGGGTTTCTTCGGACTGCAGAATGATCTGACCAATCCTGCAATGATGCTTATGATAGATTATGATGTTTTCTATGAATTCATTCCTTTAGAAGAACTGGAAAACGAAAATCCTACTATCGTGCCGCTATGGGGAGTTGAAGTTGGAAGAAATTATGCTATCGTAATAAGTACTTCATGTGGATTATGGAGATACATACTTGGAGATACAGTTAAATTTACACAGAAAGACCCGTATAAATTTATTATCTCAGGACGTACCAAACATTTCATCAATGCTTTTGGAGAAGAATTGATGGTAGATAATGCAGAAAAAGGATTGCAGATAGCATGCCGGGAAACAGGCGCACAAGTATTGGAGTATTCTGCGGCACCGGTGTTTATGGATGCTAATGCCAAATGCAGACATCAATGGCTCATTGAGTTCAGCAAAATGCCAGACTCTATAGAAAAGTTCAGAGATATACTTGATAAGTCTCTTCAGGAAATAAACTCCGATTACGAAGCAAAAAGGCATAAGGATATCACTCTGCAGAAGCTTGAAATTATTGTTGCAAGACCAAATCTGTTCCACGACTGGCTAAAGCAGAAAGGCAAATTAGGCGGTCAGCATAAAGTTCCACGCTTAAGCAATAACAGAGACCATATAGATGAAATGTTAAGTCTGAACAACAAATAACAATTCATGATATTTCTATACTGAATGGAAAAATCATAAATACAGAAAATAAAAAATAAAGCAAATCAATATAAGGAAATGAAATTCTCATCACTACATTACCTGCCTTTAGCAGTAATTGTTTTTTTAATCTATGCTTGTGCAAGCACAGGAACACCCGACGGAGGACCATACGATGAGACTCCTCCAAAGTTTGTGCGTGCAACTCCGGAACCTAATGCTACCAACAATAAGCGCAAAAAGGTATCTATTGAGTTCGATGAGTTTATCAAGATAGAGAATCCTGCTGAAAAGGTTATAATATCTCCACCGCAGACCGAAGCTCCGGAAGTAAAGGCCAGCGGAAGAAAAGTTCTTGTTGAGTTTTTCGACTCACTCAAGAGTAATACCACATACACTATAGACTTTGGTGATGCTATTGTCGACAATAATGAAGGTAATCCCATGGGTAACTTCACTTATGCTTTTTCCACTGGTGAAGCAATAGATACCATGGCTATTTCGGGAACCGTATTAAATGCACAGGATCTTGAACCAATAAAGGGTATTCAGGTGGGATTGCACAGGAATCTGAATGATACTGCATTCTCAAAGTTGCCATTCGACCGTATTTCAAGAACTGACAGCCGTGGAAGATTCACTATAAGAGGTGTAGCTCCAGGTTCATATAGAATTTATGCCTTGCAAGACGGAAACCAGAACTATCTGTTCGATTCAAAGACTGAAAAGTTAGCATATCTCGATTCTGTATTTGTTCCAGGTTTGGAAGCCGCTGTAAGATATGATACTATATGGAATAAATTAGATACTCTTCGCTACGACTCTATCATAAAAGTTAACTATACACGATTTACTCCTGACGATATTGTACTTAGAGCTTTCAAGGAAGAAAATACAGTGCAATATCTTTCAAAAAGCGAAAGAGCTAATCTTAACAGATTCTCACTCTATTTTACTGCAAAAGCAGATACGTTGCCTACTATAAAGGGACTGAACTTCGATGAGAAAGATGCTTTCGTAATTGAGAATACAGTAAACAATGATACCATAACATACTGGTTGAGAGATACTGCTCTCTGCGAGAAAGATACACTCACTATTCAAGTGGACTATCTGTATACCGACTCTCTCGGAAATCTTGTGCCTAAAAGAGATACACTAGACTTGATGAACAAGATTAACCGTGCCAAACGTATGGCAATGGCCAAAGAAGAGTTAGAGAAAAAGGAAAAAGAGCTTAAGAAAAAAAGAAAGAAAGGTGATACAATCAATAATGTAGTAGAGACTAAGTTCCTTACCATGAATGTGGATGCTCCTTCGGCTATGGATATAAACAAGAATATTTCCATCAAATTCGAAGAGCCTGTAGAATCTATAGATACAGCTGCTATTCACATCGATCTTAAAATAGACTCTACATGGCATGCAAGAAAGTTTATACTTATGGCAGACAGTGTGCTTCCACGTCAGTACTACATCCTTAGCGACTGGCAACCGGGTAATGAATATCGTCTTACTATCGACTCAATGGCAATAAAGGGTATTTATGGACTTCATACCAATAAGGTAGAAAATACCGTTAAAATAAAGACACTTGAAGAATATGGTACACTTTATCTTAATCTTAGGGGTGCAGGGCCAGATGCTATAGTGCAACTTCTTAACTCAAGTGATGGCGTAATAAGAGAACAGCATGTAAAAGAAAACAATACTTGCGATTTCTATTTCCTTCAGCCAAGTACCAAATATTATATACGAATGTATATAGATGCCAACAAAAACGGGAAATGGGATACAGGCGACTTCGGAAAGAAAATACAGCCGGAGGAAGTGTACTACTTCCCTAAAGTATGGGAAATGAAAGCCAACTTTGAATTTGAGGAGACATGGGATGTCAAGTCTATACCACTCGACAAACAAAAGTTGGACGAGATAAAGAAACAGAAACCTGAAGAAGCCAAAAAGATTCAAAGCAAGAATCTTGAACGTGCAAAAAAATTAGGAAAGACACAATGATGAAGAAAACACTATTATGTTTATGCCTGCTTATAGCGGGCATAAACGCACAAGCTCAATGTGGCGCCGTAAACGATGCCATTATACCAGGTGAAGAACTTACATACGAACTGAAATTCAACTGGAAGTTTATCTGGATAAATGCAGGATGGGCAAAAATGACTGTCAATAATGATAAGTTTGAAGGAGAAAATTGCCTTCGTACCGACCTGCAATCGTTTACCAACAAGAAAATTGATATGTTTTTCAGAATGCGCGATACCCTTACCAGTATCGTAACAGAAGACCTTGTGCCTCTATACTTCCGTAAAGGTGCCGAAGAAGGAAAGAGATATAGTGTAGATGAAATCAGATTCGGATATAAGAATGGCAAATGCACAGTCGAACAGTCGCGCAGTGTAAACAATGGTACCCCATCAATAAACTACGAAGAGTTTGAAGTATGTGTATACGATATGTTGAGCATAATGCTTCAGGCACGCTCGTTTGATGTTACCGATTATCAGCCGGGACAAAAAATCATGTTCTCGATGGCTACAGGAAGAAAAGTAGAGAAACAGACTCTTATATATAGGAAAAAAGAGGTTTACAAAGCTGAAAACGGGGTTAAATATCGCTGTTTGGTATTCTCACTAGTAGAATACGATAACAATAATAAAGAGAAGGAAGTTATTACATTCTACATAACCGATGACAGGAACCATTTGCCTGTACGTCTTGATATGTATCTTAATTTCGGCTCTGCGAAGGCTTTCCTTAATAATATAAAAGGCAATAAATATCCGCTTACATCTATTGTTAAATAGGCCATCAACCCTGTCGCACTCGGCAACAGAAGTATTTTGCCAAGACTGCAAGGTTATATATATTATAATCAATAAATTATACGGACATATATTGTAAAAACAAACAAATAAAGATAGAAACGTAATCAATAAGAAGGTAAAGGTCTTCAATGTTATCTGAAAACAGAATAAAACATTGAAGACCTTTACCTTTTATATAACAAGATTATATATAGAGAATAAAAAGGACATAAAAAAAGCAGTTACGGAATCCGTAACTGCCTGATTTTCTTAGTGGACCAGCCTGGGCTTGAACCAGGGACCTCCAGATTATGAGTCTGTTGCTCTAACCAACTGAGCTACAAGTCCGATATCGGTTTTATTTCCGATTGCGATGCAAAGGTAAGACAATGTTTTGAATTATGCAAGCAAATGACAGAAAAAATTGATAAAAAAATTAAATTTGTTAGATACTTAAGAGATATATTGTATTTTTGCATTGATTTAATCTATTAATAATTAAAGACATGTCACAAAAAACAAATGAGCAGCATCTTACCGGTCTCACTGACCAGGAAGTTCTTGCAAGCCGCCAAAAACACGGGGAAAATTTACTTACTCCTCCCAAAAGGCCATCTATATGGAAACTTTACCTGGAAAAATTTCAGGATCCTGTAATCAAGGTTTTATTGATTGCGGCAGTTTTCTCGCTTATCATTTCAATTATCGAAAATGAATATGCCGAAACTATTGGTATATTCTTTGCTATTTTCCTTGCCACGGGAATAGGTTTTTACTTTGAGTATGATGCCAATAAGAAGTTCGATCTTCTTAATGCTGTAGGTGAAGAGACACCTGTAACTGTCATACGTAACGGAAAAGTAAAGGAGATTCCTAAAAAAGATATTGTCGTAGGAGATGTAGTCGTTCTTAATACCGGAGAAGAGGTACCTGCAGACGGAACTCTTGTAGAAGCTGTTTCATTACAGGTAAATGAATCAAATCTTACTGGAGAGCTTATGGTCAACAAGACAACAGACGAAGCTCATTTCGATGAAGAGGCTACTTATCCGTCAAATTCTGTGATGAGAGGAACTACTATTACAGACGGACATGGAATTATGATAGTAGACCGAGTAGGTGATGCTACAGAAATAGGTAAGGTAGCACGCCAGTCGACAGAACAAAGCGAAGAAGAAACTCCCCTTAATATTCAGCTTAAGAAACTGGCCGATCTTATCGGAAAAGCCGGATTCACTATTGCTACACTTACATTCATTATTTTTACAAGTAAGGATCTTTACGCTTATTTGTCGGCTAATACTGCAGAAGGATGGGAACAGTGGTTAGAAATAGCACGTATAGTTCTTAAATATTTCATGATGGCTGTAACTCTTATCGTGGTCGCTGTACCTGAAGGACTGCCTATGAGTGTCACCCTGAGCCTTGCACTTAATATGCGCCGCATGCTGAAAACAAATAATCTTGTAAGAAAGATGCACGCATGTGAAACTATGGGAGCTATTACAGTTATCTGTACTGATAAGACCGGAACTCTTACACAAAACCTGATGCAAGTTCACGAAGCACAGGTAGATGAATCGAATCCTCAACTTGTGGCTGAAAGTATTGCTGTAAACTCAACCGCATTCCTTGAAGAAAAAGCTGAAGGCGAGAAACCTTCGGGAGTTGGAAACCCTACTGAAGTGGCACTGCTTTTATGGCTAAACAATAAAGGACATAACTATATACAACTTAGAGAGAATGCCAAGATTGTAAACCAACTTACATTCTCTACCGAAAGAAAGTATATGGCTACATTGGTGGAATCGCCGGTCATGAATAAACGCGTACTCTATATAAAGGGAGCTCCGGAAATTGTCATGTCTAAATGTAGCCTGGAAGAATCAATGATACAGTCGTACAACGAACAATTGCTTGCATACCAGAATAAGGCCATGCGTACTCTCGGACTTGCATATAAGATTATTCCCGAAGGCAAGAGTGAAGACTGTTCCGAACTTGTTGCAGAAGGCGGAATGACATTCCTTGGAATATTCGCTATTAGCGACCCTATCAGACCTGATGTTCCAGATGCTGTAAAGAAATGCCAGTCGGCTGGTATAGGTGTAAAAATCGTTACAGGAGATACTCCGGGAACAGCTACAGAAATTGCCCGTCAGATAGGATTATGGCAGGAAGGCGACACAGAGCGCAACCGTATTACCGGAACTGAATTTGCCTCACTGAGTGATGAAGAAGCATTAGAAAGAGTACTCGACATTAAGGTTATGAGCCGTGCACGACCAATGGATAAACAGCGTCTGGTACAACTTCTTCAGCAGAGAGGAGCTGTAGTGGCTGTAACAGGAGATGGCACAAACGATGCTCCTGCTCTTAACCATGCACAGGTGGGTCTGTCAATGGGAACAGGAACCTCGGTAGCAAAAGAAGCGAGTGACATTACCCTACTCGATGACTCATTCCACAGCATAGCTACGGCAGTTATGTGGGGACGTTCGCTGTATAAGAATATTCAGCGTTTCATTGTATTCCAGCTTACCATAAATGTGGTGGCCCTTCTAAGTGTGTTGTTCGGAGCATTTTTCGGAACAGCTCTTCCACTTACCGTAACACAGATGCTTTGGGTTAATCTTATTATGGATACTTTCGCTGCTATGGCTCTTGCATCAATAGCTCCAAGCATGGATGTGATGAATGAAAAACCGAGAAAACGTACAGATTTCATTATAAGCAAAGCTATGCGCAATAACATTTTTGGAGTAGGACTCTGCTTCCTGGCCGGACTTATGGGCATGCTGGCTTATTTCAAGGGTACAGAAGCTGGTATGGATACTCATAATCTTACTATCTTCTTTACAGTATTTGTCATGCTTCAATTCTGGAATCTGTTTAATGCGAGTGTATTCGGCACAAACCATTCTATATTTAAAGATGCAAGTCATGCACTGGGCATGTTGAGTGTAGCTGTAATCATACTAGTAGGACAAATAATAATTGTAACGTTCGGAGGCAAAGTATTCCGTACAGAAGCATTACCTGTAATAGAATGGTTATACATTATCGGTGGTACATCTATAGTTCTATGGATAGGTGAAATCTGGAGAGGAATAAAAAGGATGTCATCCAAATAATTTTATATTTAGAAAACATAAAAACAAATATTACAGATAAAACATGGATTCAAACATAAAGAACATAATATTCGACTGGGGTGGTGTGTTAATAGATATCACTATGGACAGATTTCTTGATACTTGTGCAAAATATGGCCTCAGCGTTACAAGTGATGAAATTACAGGAAGCCACAAAGGGGGACTTTATCTTGATTATGAGACAGGACTAATCAGTGATTCTGAGTTCAGAGATGGAATCCGTAATCATATATATAAAGAGACAGACAACAATACAAACGTAAACACACTGTCTGACAAAGACATAGATGATATATGGAACAGCATGATAGAGAACATACCTCTGAGGAAGTTAGAGTTGCTATTTGATTTAAGCCGTAAATACAATCTATACATCCTGAGCAACACCAATGCTATACATTGGAATTATGCTTCCGACAGAGTCTTCCAGTATAATAATATAAACCTGAAGAAGATTTTCAAAAAGATCTTCCTTTCATACGAAATGCATCTTGTAAAACCAGACAAGGAAATCTTCCTGGAAGCACTTAAAGAAGGTAAGATGAAAGCTGAAGAGACTCTTTTCATTGACGACTCTAAGGCCAACTGTGATGCAGCCGAATCTGTAGGTATCAATACTTACCATTATAAGATAGGTGAAGATCTTTATGAAATATTCAAATAGTCCTAACAAGATTAGAATAAAATAATCAGCGAATGAAAGTTATTGAAGTAATTGAAGAAGATGAATATATAAACATATTACCCAATGCTGCTACTATCGGTTGCTTCGATGGTGTACACACCGGACACAGGTTTCTTATCAGACAGGTAAAAAAGGCTGCAGAAGAAAGAGGGCTAAAGACTGCTCTCATTACCTTTCCGATACATCCGCGTCAGGTTATGCAGTCTGATTATAAACCGCAATTACTTTCGTGTCTGCAACAGAAAAGAGATCTTATAAGTGAAATAAATGATGCCGATTATTGCATTATGATGCCATTTACCAGTGAGCTTTCTATGCTTACAGCAAAAGAATACATGAAACTCCTTAAAGATAGGTATAATGTAAGAGCACTTGTGATAGGTTATGATCATCGTTTCGGACACAACCGATGTGAGACATTCGAAGATTATTGCATATATGGGAAAGAACTTGGTATTGATATCATTAAGGCTGAAGCTCTTATTTATTCTTTAGAAGGAACAGAATATTTGGGAACAGGAAATCCGGATGACGCAGCTAATGTTACAAATAATGCCAATATTTCAATAAGCTCATCTTCTATCCGTAAGCTTCTAAAATCGGGCAACGTGGTTATGGCCAACAAGTTTCTCGGTTACAGGTATTATCTTGACGGAACTGTAGTCGGAGGATATAGAGTAGGACGAAAAATAGGTTTCCCTACAGCAAACCTGTTGCCATCATGCCCCGATAAGCTGATTCCTGCCGAAGGTGTATATGCTGTTTTTGCATATATCAAT
Organism: Phocaeicola sp.; assembly: GCA_034094155.1. Lineage (GTDB taxonomy): Bacteria > Bacteroidota > Bacteroidia > Bacteroidales > Bacteroidaceae > Phocaeicola. The sequence goes on along the minus strand of JAXEBI010000161.1, from coordinate 19,830 downwards.
AATTGCAGATTTAAGGGTATGCTTAATATTGGACATCGTCCTACTGTAAATAACGGAACAGACTTGAGCATTGAAGTGCATATCATAAACTTTAATGATGATATTTACAATAAGAAAATACGTATTGAATTAGTAAAAAGAATCAGAGAAGAAAAAAGGTTCGGCTCGCTTGATGAACTTATAAAACAGTTACATGCCGACAGGGACATCATTTCTGATATTCTCGATATTCAAGACAAATAGACACCAGTGTCTTTCCAAACAAATAAAGGCTATTGCCATCCTATTACGGATAGCGATAGCCTATATTTGTTTCATCTTATATTACATTGTATATGTCATTGTCTGCCGGCTTCTCTCACACTAATTGCTACACCGCCACTTGGTGCAAGTTTCTGCTTAAGTATGGTTTTACATGTAACCTTTTTGGTAGATATAACATAGTCCTTAGGATTATTGCGCCAGTCGGCATCTTTCCCATCGGCATATATAGTGGCAATGTATTTCTTTCCTTTTGGCAAGAAGCTGAAATCTATTACCGCCTCACGGGAATTTTCATCTGTAATGCCACCCACGAACCACTCATCTTTGCCTTTCGCCTTACGTGCAATAGTAACATAATCTCCCGGTTCTGCTTCAAGAATATAAGTATTGTCCCAGTCTACAGCTACATCCTTAATAAACTGAAATGCATCAGGATATTTTTCGTAGTTCTGATATAAATCGGCTGCCATCTGCAACGGGCTATACATGGTTACATATAATGCAAGTTGCTTCACTAAAGTGGTACTAAGTTTTGCTTTATTAGAGCCATAAACAGAAAGGTCTCCTTCGAATATACCAGGAGTATAGTCCATAGGGCCACCCATGAGTCGGGTAAAAGGAAGGATTGTAGTATGATCAGGATTGTTTCCATTGAACGATTCAAATTCTGTACCTCTTGCCGACTCCTGTGCTATCCAGTTAGGATAAGTACGGCACATTCCGGTAGGTCTTACAGCCTCATGTGAATTAACCATTATTCTATATTTTGCGGCAGTTTCCGCTACATAGTTATAATGATTCACCATCCACTGACCATCGTGGTATTCACTTCGAGGGATAATAGGGCCTACATAACCCGTCTTAACAGCATCATATCCGTTGTCATTCATAAAGCGGAAAGCATCATGCAACTGTTTCTCGTAATCGGCAACAGAGGATGTTGTTTCATGATGCATAATAATTTTAACTCCTTTACCTGCAGCATATTCATGCAAACCCTTCACATCAAAATCGGGATATGCCTTTGTAAAGTTGTAAATACGCTCCTTGGAGTATGCATAGTTATCTTCCCAACCTTCATTCCATCCTTCCACAAGAACAGCATCAAAGCCATGTTTTGCCGCAAAGTCAATATATTCCTTTACATGTCCGGTATTTGCTCCATGATGACCATGCGGATGCAATTTTGTATAATCGGTCTTACCTATTATAATATCCTGTGTATCGGTATACGACCATGTTGAACCTCCTCCAATAAAGTATTCCCACCATACACCTACATATTTAACCGGTTTTATCCATGATGTATCTTCTATCTTACAAGGTTCATTAAGATTTAATATAAGACATGATGCCAGAATATCGCGTGCGTCATCACTTACCACTATCGTTCTCCATGGAGAGACTGAACCTGTCTGAATATACCCTCGTGCGCCATTTTTGTCTGGAGTAAGATGTGAACTCAACACAAATGCATCATCATCAAGATTAAGACACATGGCAGGAAAGTCAACCAGAGCCGCTTCGTGGATGTTTATATATAATCCATCGGAAGACTTCATCATAAGAGGAGTCTGCACTGCAAGATTAGGAGTAAACGATTTGGCTGCAAGCCCTTCCTTTCTGACCTCTGGAGTAAGTGCAGCCACCTCCGACAATAACGATGTTGTAGTTGGATATTCATTGGTATCGTAATCACCAGGCAACCAGAATGCCTTATGATTTCCAGTCATACAAAATTCTGTAACTTCATTTTCTATAGTAAAATGTCTGAGATTACTCTGAACAGGAAACTCATATCTGAAACCAAGACCATCATTGAATAGTCTAAAACGGATGTTCAGAATCCATCCTGTCTTTTCTTGCAGTAGAGATACCAGGAGCTCATTATGATTGTCTCTTATTTCGCTGTATTGACCCCAAACAGGTTTCCAGACAATATCGGCAGAAGCAGTATCTGATGAAAGAAGCCTAAAACCCTTGCTATAATCCAGAGCGGGACGCAACACAAATCCCATCCTACTGTCTTTTATCACTTCTTTACCCTTATAATCAAGAGAATATACAGGAGAATGCTCATTATTGAGCTTAAAATTCATGACCAGATTACCGTCGGGCGACTTTAATGTCTGTGATTTTGCAGTAATCAGACCGCATAATAAAAACAAGCAAATAAAAATATTTTTCATAAAAAAGAAATATATAGGTATATTGAATTAATATTTATATCAGTAATGTATTATTATAACAGTCGGAGAATAAAAAACACTTACTTACGTTTTATTGTTTTTCCTGTATTACAATGTACTTATATTTTATGAACAATAAACAAATGTAAACTACAGTTTTAGCAAAGATAAACATAAATTTCAAATAAATGTACGTATCTTTGCAAGCGAAATATGCATATACAATAGAATATAATTTTTTTAGATGAAGACATTCGAAGAATTAGGCGTTTCTGCAGAAATACGCATGGCTATCGAAGAAATGGGATATGAGTATCCTATGCCTGTACAAGAAGAAGTTATTCCGTATTTATTGGGAAACCGCAATGACGTAGTGGCTCTGGCACAAACCGGAACCGGGAAAACAGCCGCATTTGGTCTGCCGCTGATTCAGAAAATTGATGTAGATAATTGTGTACCGCAGGCTTTGGTGCTATGCCCTACACGTGAACTCTGCCTGCAAATAGCGGGCGACTTGACTGACTATTCAAAATATATTTCCGACCTGAAAATCCTTCCGGTATATGGAGGCTCGTCTATCGACAGCCAGATACGCAGTCTTAAGAAAGGTGTACATATTATTGTTGCCACTCCAGGACGTCTTATCGACCTTATGGAACGTAATGTGGCAAAACTTAGCACTATACGCGATGTTGTTATGGATGAAGCCGATGAAATGCTTAACATGGGCTTTACAGACAGTATAAACGCTATTTTAGAACAGGTACCGGAAGACAGAAATACTCTTATGTTCTCGGCAACAATGAGTCCTGAAATATCACGTATTGCCAAGACATATCTGCATAATGCAAAAGAAATAACCATTGGAACAAAAAATGAGGGAAGCAAGAATGTGCATCACGTGGCCTATATGGTACATGCCAAAGACAAGTATCTGGCACTGAAACGTGTTGTGGACTTCTATCCTCAGATTTATGGTATAATATTCTGCCGCACACGAAAAGAGACACAGGAAATTGCAGACAAGCTCATTCAGGACGGATATAATGCCGACTCACTTCACGGTGAGTTGAGCCAGGCTCAGCGAGACTTGGTAATGCAGAAGTTCCGCCAGCGTCATCTGCAGCTACTCGTTGCTACAGATGTTGCAGCGCGTGGTCTTGATGTTAATGACCTTACTCATGTAATCAACTATGCCCTACCCGACGACACTGAAAGTTACACTCACCGAAGCGGTAGAACGGGACGTGCCGGAAAGACAGGTATATCTATAGCAATAATAAACCTTAGAGAGAAAGGCAAGATGCGTGAGATAGAACGCATTATCAACAAGAAGTTTACAATAGGAACTTTACCTGGGGGCAAAGAAATATGTGAGCAGCAGCTTATAAAGGTTATCGATGATATAGAGAAGGTAAAAGTCAACGAAGAGGAAATAGAAGCATTCCTTCCAGGCATTTACCGCAAGTTCGAATGGTTAAGCAAGGAAGACCTTATAAAGCGCGTTGTATCAATGGAGTTCAACCGTTTCCTTGAATATTACCGTAATGCACCCGAAATCGAACAGCCTAAGTTGTCTGATAAGAGCGACAGAAAAGAACGTAAGGACTATGGTACCGACAAGGAAAAAACAGCGCGTAAAGCAGAAAAAGGTTATGCACGTCTTTTCCTCAACATGGGTAAGACCGATGGATTCTATGCAAATCAGATTATTGAACTTATCAACCGTAATCTTAAGAAAGAGCATATCCAGATAGGAAGAATAGACCTTATGCAGAATTTCTCTTTCTTTGAAGTCATAGAATCACAGGCGGATATGGTAATAAAAGCACTCAACCGTGTTGTTATCAAAGGAAAGAGAATTGTAGTTGAACCAGCCGGTGAGAATACAGGAAAAAGCGACAAGAGCGGTAAGAAACGCGACAGAGGTTCAGACAGAAAATCTTCTGAAAAAACTTCTGGAAAGAAAGACGACAGGAGATCTGAAAAAAAGTCCGAGAAAAGTTCAAGCAAATCTAAATCAGAGAAAAGGAATTCCGAGCAGGAAAGCAAATCCGGCAAAAGCAAGCCAAGCCGTGAGGAAAGAGGATACACCGCAGCAAGGGGTCCGAAAAGGAAAGACGACTGGAAACAGTTCTTCCTTCACGATGACGATACTTCAAAAGACGATGGATTTGAAGAAGGATGGGCTAAGCGCAAGAAAAAATAAGCCTTGATAAGTCCAGGTCCTGAAAAGCAAAGGACTGTTCCCTATCCTAATTACATTATATAATGAAAAAGCCTGACTATACAAGAGTTTGCATCATATTAGAGCAAATCTTATGTATGGTCAGGCTTTATTTATTCTCTTATATTCTATTCGACTATAAGTTCCAGAACCTTGGCATTAGTTCTTGCCTTAAGCCAATTATTCATCTTAGTTTTCTCATCATGCGACGGTTTGCCGTTACAGTCTATAATAGCATAGGTAAGAGTATCAGTTTTAAGGCTGTCTACACTTACTCTTACACTTCTTGCCAATGAAACCGATCTCACATTATTGAATAACGCTTTCATTTCCTTTGCAAGCTTCTCATCAGCCTGTCCGCTGCGAGTATATACATCAAGAACAGACTTCAACGAATCTATCTCAAACTGCTGTTGAGCCAGTTTCTCTTCACTCTTCTTATAGAAATCCTCCATAACAAGAGACTTGATATTACTGATATCCATATCACCGTTATTTACACCTTGAAATACGGTAAGTTTTGTCTTGTTAAGATTATATTTCTCAAGCTTTCTTTCTGCCGCTGCAATCTCAGAATCAGAAACCTCATTACCTACCATAACCACCTTTATCTCACGTTTGCCATAAGATATCTCACGGCTTAGTATCTGTGAGTTAGGGAACTGAAGCTCCTCTGTGATAAAATCATTTGCAGCACTGTGATAGAAAGTTTCCTTCACTATACCATAAGTAAGATATATGGCAGGACACATAGTTGCAACAACAATTCCTATAATATATTTTCTTACAAGCTTTTCTCTTTCCTTATCAACAAATTCCTTATGCTTGAACCTCATGAATCTCACACCAAGGAAAGTAGCAAGACTTATAAAAACAGAATTTATAAAATAAAGATAAAAGGCTCCAAGAAAATAAAGCAGATTACCTGTTGCCAGTCCGAAACCTGCTGTACACAGAGGAGGCATCAATGCTGTAGCTATTGCCACACCAGGTATTACGTTACCCTTTTCTTTTGTAGCCAATGCCACTATACCGGCAAGACCACCTACCAATGCTATGAAAACATCATATATTGTAGGAGAAGTACGTGCCAACAATTCGCTTTGAACTTCATCAAGAGGAGTAAAAGCAAAATATACGGTAGCAGTAGTAACACTGAATACTGTTGCTATAAGATAACTCTTAAGAGAGCGTTTCATCAGTTCGAAGTCATTGATACCAATAGCAAGTCCCACTCCCATAATAGGTCCCATTAAAGGAGATATAAGCATAGCACCGATAATCACGGCTGTAGAATTTACATTGAGTCCGAGAGATGCTATAAAAGTCGCGAAGATAAGCACCCACAGATTAGCTCCCCTGAACTCTACCCCGTTACGTATAGCCTCAACTGTAATATGTTCATCCTCCATACTCTTGTTGAGATCGAGATAGTCATTGAAAAACTTTCTCACCAAATACTTCTTTCTGTTGTTCAATTCCATAACGAAAAGAATTATGTTACTAACTTATTCAAATTCTTAAATCACCTGACAAATCTGTTTATCACCGGAATACTCTTCAAAGGCAAGTCCTTTTTAATAATATATGCCACAAACAAGAACAACATTAATGTATTCATTCCGAGTCTCAGCCAGACATTATCAGGATGCACAAAAACTGATATAGCATAAAGAGCACCGGCTATAATCAGGTAAACAGCCATATCCTTGATCTTATAATCCACAGGATACTTCTTCTGACCTATAAAATAAGAAAGCACTGTAATTACCCCATATCCAGCTACCGAAGCCCATGCCGAAGCCAAATAACCATACTGAGGAACAAGCCATACATTAAGCCCTACTATCACAGCACAACCTATAATTGAAAAATATGCCCCCCACTGAGTTTCATCAGTCAGTTTATACCAGAATGACAGATTGAAATATATTCCCTTAAAAATCTCTGCTACCATAACTATTGCCACTACACTAAGTCCTTCCCAATAGTCGGATGCCACAAGATACTTCAATATATCCATATAAAACATTACAGCCAGAAATGCGAGCAAAGAGAAAATCAGGAAATACTTCATGGCTGCAGCATATACTTCATTACTGTCCTTATCCTTGTTCTTGCCAAATACGAATGGCTCGTAGGCATATCTGAAAGCCTGTGTAAACATTGCCATAACTAAAGCAACCTTACTTGTTGCACTGTATATACCCAACTGCACCAGCCCATCCTGCCTGTCTTCGTACAGAAACGGATAAATCATCTTGTCTACTGTCTGATTAAGAATTCCCACCAAGCCGAAAATAAGAATAGGGAAAGAATAACTGACCATCCTTTTCATCAAACCCATATCAGGCTTATAAGAAAAACCTTTAAGTTCTGGGATAAAAAAGAACACCTGCACTGCCGACATAATCAGATTGGATACAAAAATATATCCTACCAGATAATCCGGATCATAGAACCAGGAAACAGTTTCCGGTGCCACCTTATATAGCCAAGGACATAGTAGAAGGAAAAACAGATTAAGAGCAATATTACCTATAATATTAAGCATCTTTATTGCAGCAAACTTAATCGGCCTTTTCTTATATCTCAGGTAGGCAAAAGGAATACACAAAAACGAGTCAAGTGCCACTACTACCATCATCATTGCCACATAATCCGGATTATCCGGATACTCCAGGAAAGATGAAACCGGCTTAAGGAAAGTCAGCCCCAACAATACAAATAAGGCCGACAATCCTCCAACAAATAAAAGAGAATTAGCATAAACTTTTTCCGGATTCTCATCTTCCTTATTTGCAAATCTGAAGAAACCTGTTTCCATACCAAAAGTAAGGAATACAAGAATAAGAGCTGTGTAAGCATATACATTAGATACCACTCCATAACCACCCGACTGTGCGGCAAGCACGGAAGTATACAGCGGAACTAAAAGATAATTCAAAAAACGGCCAACTATACTGCTAAGTCCGTATATCGCAGTATCCTTGGCCAAGGATTTAATATTAGCCACGATAAAATAATATATCAGTCAAACAAACCTTTTTCCATTCCCTCATATTTCGACCCGAACCTTGATTTTCCGAGATGTGTATAAGCTAAATCAGTAACCTCGCGTCCGCGTGGGGTACGTTTAATAAACCCTTCCTTTATCAGAAACGGTTCATAAACCTCCTCTAAAGTGCCAGGATCCTCACCAAGGGCAGTAGCAATGGTAGTCAGTCCTACAGGCCCACCCTTAAACTTATCAATAATAGTACAAAGTATCTTATTGTCTATTTCATCAAGGCCGTATCTGTCTATATTAAGAGCCTCAAGAGCAAACTGGGCAATTTCTGTATTAATCCTACCATTTCCCTTAACCTGAGCGAAATCTCTCACACGTCGCAGCAAGGCATTAGCAATACGCGGAGTTCCGCGACTTCGGGAAGCAATTTCACCGGCGGCTTCAAAATCACAAGGGACACCAAGTATACTTGCCGATCTCATTATAATCCTCGACAATACAGAATCATCATAATATTCAAGATGAAGATTTATACCAAAACGGGCACGGAGAGGGGCAGTAAGCAACCCGCTACGTGTAGTAGCTCCAACCAGAGTAAACGGATTAAGGTCGAGCTGTATACTTCTTGCCGAAGGGCCTTTATCAATCATAATATCTATGCGATAATCCTCCATAGCCGAATACAGATACTCCTCTACCACCGGACTCAAACGGTGAATTTCATCTATAAACAATACATCATTAGGCTCAAGACTTGTAAGAACCCCCGCCAAATCACCAGGCTTGTCGAGAACCGGTCCGGAGGTAACCTTAAACCCTACCCCAAGTTCATTTGCTATTATATTGCTCAGAGTAGTCTTTCCTAATCCAGGAGGTCCGTGCAGCAACACATGGTCAAGAGCCTCGGCCCTAAGACGTGCAGCCTTGACAAAAATCCTCAGATTATCCACCACCTTATCCTGTCCGCTGAAATCCTCGAACTGCAAAGGACGCAGGGCATTCTCAAAATCCCTTTCCTTTCCGGTAGGCTTATAATCTCTTATATCAAACTGTTCTTCCATATTCAAATAAAAACCAATACGAAAGCAAATTTACAAAGAAATCGGTTAAAATCACTAAAAACCCGGAACAAAGAATTTAAGTATAAAAAAAGCGGTCCCTTTTGAGGACCGCTTTAAAATATTTATGTTGTATATATAATTACAACTTTGGACCAGCAGCAACAAGAGCCTTACCAGCTTCGTTACCTGTAAACTTAGCGAAGTTCTTGATGAAACGTCCAGCCAAGTCTTTAGCTTTTTCTTCCCACTGGCAAGCGCATTCGTAAGTATCACGTGGGTCAAGGATCTTAGGATCTACACCTGGCAATTCTGTAGGAACTACGAAATCGAAGTAAGGGATAGTCTTAGTTGGAGCCTTGTCAATAGAACCGTCAAGGATAGCGTCGATAATACCACGAGTATCGCGGATAGAGATACGCTTACCTGTACCGTTCCAACCAGTGTTAACCAAGTATGCCTTAGCACCAGCCATTTCCATCTTCTTAACAAGTTCTTCAGCATATTTAGTTGGGTGCAAGCTCAAGAATGCAGCGCCGAAACATGCAGAGAATGTTGGAGTTGGTTCAGTGATACCACGTTCTGTACCAGCCAATTTTGCAGTAAATCCTGACAAGAAGTAGTACTGAGCCTGCTGATCGTTCAAGATAGATACTGGAGGCAATACACCGAATGCGTCAGCTGACAAGAAGATTACCTGCTTAGCGTGAGGACCCTTAGAAACTGGCTTAACGATGTTTTCGATGTGGTTGATTGGGTAAGATACACGAGTATTTTCTGTTACGCTCTTATCAGCGAAGTTGATCTTACCTTCAGCATCAACTGTAACGTTTTCAAGAAGAGCGTTACGTTTGATTGCATTGTAGATATCTGGTTCTGATTCCTTGTCAAGGTTGATAACCTTAGCGTAGCAACCACCTTCGTAGTTGAATACACCTTCGTTATCCCATCCGTGTTCGTCATCACCGATCAACTTACGTTTTGGATCTGTAGAAAGAGTAGTCTTACCTGTACCAGACAAACCGAAGAAGATAGCTGATTCAGTTTCGTCCATATTAGTGTTAGCAGAACAGTGCATTGAAGCAACACCGCGAAGTGGGTTGAAGTAGTTCATCATAGAGAACATACCCTTCTTCATTTCACCACCATACCAAGTGTTAAGGATAACCTGTTCTTTAGTTGTCAAGTTGAATACAACAGCTGTTTCAGAGTTCAAGCCAAGTTCTTTGTAGTTTTCAACTTTAGCCTTAGAAGCGTTGTAAACGATGAAGTCTGGTTCGAATGATTCAAGTTCTTCAGCTGTTGGGCGGATGAACATGTTAGTAACGAAGTGAGCCTGCCATGCAACTTCCATGATGAAACGAACTTTCAAACGAGTACCTTCGTTAGCACCGCAGAAACCGTCAACAACATAAAGTTTCTTGTTTGACAATTCTTTAGCAGCAAGTTCTTTCAATACATTCCAAGCTTCTGTAGTTACAGGCTTGTTGTCGTTTTTATATTCTTCTGAAGTCCACCATACAGTGTTTTCGCTTGTAGCGTCTTTTACCAAGAATTTATCTTTAGGAGAACGACCAGTGTAGATACCAGTCATAACGTTTACTGCACCAAGTTCAGTTTCCTGACCTTTTTCATAGCCTTCCAAACCAGCTTTTGTTTCTTCAGCAAACAATACTTCGTAAGAAGGATTGTGTAGAATTTCTACGGTACCCTGGATACCGTATTTGGTAAGATCTAAATTTGCCATTGTTTTAAATGATTAATTTGGTTATTATTTTAGATATGTTATTTACCTTTTTAGTCCGCCTTGTGTAAGGCGATACAAAAATACTACTTTTATTTGAATGCAAGAAACTATTAGAGAAAAAAATCCGTAATAGTGAAATATTTATACTTGTGTAACAATTTTGCAAAGTACGTATTACAAAAAAAGGGACGAATAAATCCGTCCCTTAAATTTTACCTATGTAATGCAATATATATTACTGCATATCAATATATATTCAGTAAAAATCAGTATATACAACACTCTTATATATGCCACGCATACTGATTGTTACACAGGCTTTTCAGTAATATTTTCTGGCAAAATATATTACTTTATCTCCCATGTATCATTAGTATCGAGCAGTTCGGCAAAACTGTGATATTTCTTTTTAGCCGAGACTTCCTCAATCTGCTGAGCTACAGCCTCGTCGTATGTAGGAGCTTCTACATCACGGATTACGCCAAGTGCTACAGGGAAATCAGGACCCTCCATCAGGGCAAGCTTAAGCTGAAGAGTGTTATCCATGCAATGTGCATCATGAACCAATATATCTTTTTCGGTTATACCGTTTTCGCCAAGCTTTACAACCTTAAGGCCGAATCCTTCCTGCATAAGGCCGAATTCTCTGTTAGGACCGAACAGCATTGGCTTGCCATGTTCCAGATAGATAGCATTTTTCTCACGGTCTTCTTTCTTTGCAAGACTATTGTGTGTTCCGTCATTAAAAATCACACAATTCTGAAGCACCTCAACCACAGATGTTCCTTTATGTTTCTCGGCTGCTTTAAGGACTTCTACCGAAGGATTACTGTCGACTGCGGCACAACGTGCAAAGAAACGTCCGCGAGCGCCAAAGCACAATTCAGCCGGGCGGAATGGATCTTCCACTGTTCCGTAAGGAGATGACTTGCTGACAAATCCTCTTTCGGAAGTTGGAGAGTACTGTCCTTTGGTCAGACCATAAATACGGTTGTTCAACAAAATTATATTTATATCCACATTACGGCGGATAGCATGGATAAAATGATTACCTCCAATAGCAAGACCGTCACCATCACCGGAAATCTGCCATACAGTAAGATTAGGATTAGCCACCTTCACACCTGTTGCTATTGCAGCTGCACGACCGTGAATAGTGTGCATTCCGTATGTATTCATATAATAAGGTAAGCGCGAAGAACATCCGATACCGGAAATCACTGCAATATCCTTTGGCGCTGTACCTATCTCGGCCAATGCTTTATGGAAAGAGTTCAGGAAAGCATGGTCGCCACATCCGGGACACCAACGCGGTTGACCAGCCTTATAATCGGCTGCTGTATATTTTGTTTCGCTCATAATTTTTTCCTCCATGTTTTTTTATTATTCCTCCATGATTTTAGTGAAAGCATCAACCAGTTCCTGTACTACGAAAGGCTGACCTTTTACCTGATTAAACTGATGTAAGTGCAAACCTTCGATTTTCATACGAAGATAACCGGCAAACTGGCCCATATTCTGCTCTGCCACAACCACCTTCTTATATTTGCGAAGGACTTCGGCTGTATTCTTTGGCAGCGGATTAATATAACGGAAATGTGCAAGGGCTGCTTTCTTACCCTGTTTGTTGAGTACATCCATAGCAGAATGCAAATGACCGTATGTTCCTCCGAAACCTACAATCAGCAAATCGGCATCTTCATCACCTTCTACCTGCAACTGAGGAATACAGTCGGCTATCTTCTCAACCTTCTCGGCACGCAGTTTTGTCATAAGATGATGATTTTCAGGCTCGGTAGATATAGCACCAGTCTCACTGCTCTTTTCGAGTCCACCTATACGGTGCATGAAAGATTCTGTTCCAGGTTTAGCCCAATAGCGCACCCAGGTTTCATGATTACGAAGGAAAGGAGTCCAGTATGAAGCCATATCAGGTGTAACGTATGGAGGACAGATATCCGGATATTCAGACAAATCAGGCAAACGCCATGCAGCGGAACCGTTTGCTATATAAGCGTCAGTAAGCAGGACAACAGGAGTCATATGTTCGAGAGCTATCTTGCATGCTGTATAGGCAGCATCGAAACAGTCTGTTGGAGAAGTAGCAGCAATAACAGGCATCGGACTTTCTCCGTTTCTGCCATAAAGTGCCTGAAGAAGGTCTGTCTGTTCAGATTTTGTAGGCAATCCAGTAGAAGGTCCGCCACGCTGAACATTGACCACAACAAGCGGAAGCTCTGTTATCACAGCAAGATTCATAGCTTCACTCTTAAGGCATACACCAGGACCGGATGTAGTGGTAACAGCAAGGGCACCTGCAAACGAAGCTCCCACAGCCGATGCACAACCTGCGATTTCGTCTTCACATTGTACAGTCTTTACACCTAATGATTTATGTTTAGCAAGTTCATGAAGAATATCAGTTGCCGGTGTAATAGGATATGAGCCAAGATACAACTGAAGTCCGGCTTTTTCAGCAGCAGCCATAAGTCCGTAGGCTGTAGCCTTATTTCCATTAATATCCATATACCTGCCCGGAGTCTTCTGATCCTTACATGGGACACGATAGCTCATTGATACAGATGCATGAGTATTTGCACCAAACATATATCCGGCATACAGAACCTGAACATTTGCCTCTGCTATTTCCGGTTTCTTGGCGAATTTATCGCGAAGTAGTTTCTCCCCTATCTTTACATCGCGCTGGAACAGCCAGCAAACAAGACCGAGAGCAAACATGTTCTTGGTTCTGAGAATTGACTTATTATCCAGTCCGCTGTCTTTAAGACATTCCTTACACATGGTAGTAATGGAAGCTTCCACTACCTCATTTTTTATGCCAAGCTCAGAGAAAGGATTCTCAAGCTGGAACTGCGCCTTTTCAAGATCGCGCTTAGTGAACGAATCTGTATCTATAATAATTACAGCCTGTGGCTTGCAAAACTTATACTGAGTTTTAAGTGCGGCAGGATTCATTGCAACCAATACATCACACTTATCGCCGGGAGTATAAACCTTGCCCGAACCTATATGTACCTGAAAGCCAGACACACCTGTAAGTGATCCTTGCGGAGCTCTGATGTCTGCCGGATAGTCAGGGAATGTACTGATATCATTACCTTCTGTGGCCGAGATGTTGGAAAACATGTTTCCAGCCAGCTGCATCCCGTCGCCGGAGTCGCCGGAAAAGCGAACTACCACTTCGTCAAGTTCTTTGACTGTTTTTTCTTCTGCCATAATGTTGTCGTTTTTAGTGTTTTCAAAAATATTATAATCGCAAAAATGATAAAGTTCTTTCAGAAAAGCAAAGGAAAAGGGTAAAATTTCAACAAAAAGATGAAAAAGATGATTTTTTTAGTAAAAATAGTTGGATAATCAGTAAAAAGATGTATTTTTGCAACGCTTTGTTTATACAGATACTTTAACATATAAATAAAAGCCTGACTTAGATTGAAAAACATTGATAATATTTGGGCTTTTTCTTATGAACAAATTCAAAAAAGTACAACCGCCCTTGTAGTTCAACGGATAGAATAGAAGTTTCCTAAACTTTAGATAGGGGTTCGATTCCCCTCGGGGGTACAAAAGAAAGTCCAAAATGATGATGTGCATTAAATTATGCATAACTAAAAAAGGAAACGGGACCCACCTACGTTGTGATAATGTAGATGATGTCCCGTTTTCTTTTTTTGTTTTATCTTTATATTAGTAATGAGCGATATTTATCTTACAAGATTCTTATTTCGCAAATTTTTCTTTAAGCTTGGCAAGCATATCACGTGTCATGGCATCAAGATCGTATTCAGGTTTCCAGCCCCATTCTTCACGTGCACAAGTATCATCAAGTGAATTTGGCCAAGATTCAGCAATAGCCTGACGCAATGGATCTACATCATATTCCATCTTGAATTCAGGAACATATTCCTTAATCTTATTATATATGATTTCAGGCTCGAAACTCATTGATGCAATATTGAATGAATTACGGTGAACAAACTTAGCTGGATCGGCTTCCATTATTTCTACGGCCGCGCGAAGAGCATCTGGCATATACATCATATCCATATATGTACCCTGAGCAATAGGACACTTGAATGTTTCACCCTTAGCAGCAGAATAGTAGATATCAACAGCATAGTCTGTTGTACCACCACCCGGAGGTGTTACGTATGAGATAAGACCAGGGAAACGTACAGAACGAGTATCCACACCAAAACGAAGATGATAATAGTCGCTAAGTAATTCTCCTGACACTTTAGTCACACCATACATAGTACGAGGATTACGTATAGTATCCTGTGGAGTTTTGTCCTTTGGAGTATTGTTTCCGAAAACACCAATTGAACTTGGAGTAAACACAGCGCAATTCATAGTACGTGCCACTTCGAGTACATTAAACAAACCACCCATACCAATTTTCCAAGCCAACTGTGGTTTTGCTTCTGCAACTGCAGAAAGGAGTGCTGCAAGGTTATAGATAGTGTCGATTTTGTATTTTGCCACAGTCTCCGCAATCTGCTGTTCGTTTGTGATATCAACAACTTCGCAAGGACCAGACTCACGCATCATTTCATTTGGTTCAGCACCCGGAATGTAACCGGCAACAATGTTACCGTTATACATGCCTCTAAGTTTCATTGTAAGTTCTGAGCCAATCTGGCCCGTAGAACCTATGATAAGGACATTTTTCATATTATATTATTAAAGTTTGTTAGTTATGTACCGCAAAGATATAGATTTTTTTAAGGTTATTCGAAAAAATAGAGATAAATAATTCAATAATTCAGAAAAAAATATGACCTTTGTGCATTAACCTTAGTAAACAACATTATGTACGGAAAATTTAAAGATTTTTTGGCTGCTGAACTTGACAATATCAAGGCTGCCGGCCTATACAAGAATGAAAGAATTATCACTACTCCACAACGTGCCGACATCAAGGTAAACGCCGGAGAAGATGTATTGAACTTCTGTGCCAACAACTATCTTGGCCTTTCAGACAACAAGCGTCTGATTGAAGCAGCAAAAGCAGCTATGGACACTCACGGATATGGAATGTCGTCTGTTCGCTTTATCTGCGGTACTCAGGATCTTCACAAACAACTTGAAGCTGCTATCTCTGACTATTTCAAGACTGAAGACACAATTCTTTATGCTGCCTGCTTCGATGCTAACGGCGGTCTTTTCGAACCTCTTCTTACTGATGAAGACGCTATCATTTCGGATGCTCTGAACCACGCTTCTATCATCGACGGTGTACGTCTTTGCAAAGCTAAACGTTATCGTTATAACAATGCTGATATGGCCGACCTTGAACGTTGTCTTCAGGAAGCTCAGGCTCAGCGTCACCGTATCATTGCTACAGATGGTGTGTTCTCTATGGACGGTAATGTAGCTCCTATGGACAAGATATGCGAACTTGCAGAAAAATATGATGCTCTTGTTATGGTAGACGAATCTCACTCTGCAGGTGTTGTAGGTCCTACTGGTCATGGTGTAGCAGAACAATATAATGTATACGGACGTGTGGATATCTTCACAGGTACATTAGGAAAAGCATTTGGTGGTGCTATGGGTGGTTTCACAACAGGCCGCAAGGAAATCATTGACATGTTGCGCCAGCGTTCTCGTCCTTATCTGTTCTCTAACTCTGTAGCTCCAGCTATTGTTGGTGCCAGCCTTGAAATGTTCAAGATTCTTAAGGAAAGCAACGCTCTTCACGACAAATTGATGGAAAACGTAAATTACTTCCGCGACAATATGCTTGCTGCCGGTTTCGATATCAAGCCAACTCAGAGTGCTATCTGCGCAGTTATGCTTTATGACGCTAAATTGTCTCAAGACTTTGCAGCTAAGATGCAGGAAGAAGGAATATATGTTACAGGTTTCTACTATCCGGTAGTTCCGAAAGGACAGGCTCGTATCCGTGTACAGCTTTCTGCTGGTCACGAACGCACTCATCTTGACAAGGCTATCGCAGCATTCGTTAAGGTAGGTAAAGAACTTGGAGTTATCAAATAAAAAATAACCTTTTGTTTTAACTAAAATGAACTTAATCTTTAATCAAGGATTAAGTTCATTTTTTTATGCTTTATTTTTTACCCAAACTGTCAGAATAAGCATTCATACAAATATAGAATCTCCAAAGTATAAAACAAGAGGATAATATTTACAGAAAGAGATCAAGAAAAGTCACACTTACCATTACTCATATATTTCCCGAAAGCAAAAAAAAGACCCGACTTGCGAGTTTTACCTCACAGCCGGGTCTTCTTTCATATAATAAAAATAATTACGTATTTCTTAATCAGGATTCAGATTATGCATTCTTTTCTTCACCTTCAGGAAGCTTGTTGCCCATAGTAAGATAAGCTACAGGAGAAGCAACGAACAATGAAGACAATGTACCGATTACCACACCAAGAATCATTGCGAATGCGAAGCTACGGATACTGTCACCACCAAGGATAAGAATACTCAAAAGTACAATCAATGTACTGAGTGATGTATTCACAGTACGACACAATGTAGTGTTCAAAGAGTCATTGAACAACTGTGTTCTGTTACGGTGAGGATACAATCCGAAGAACTCACGCACACGGTCGAAGATTACCACCTTATCATTGATAGAATAACCGATAGCTGTAAGGATTGCACCGATAAATGTCTGGTCAATTTCAAGTGAGAACGGCATCCAGCCATAGCATAATGAGTAAGCACCGATAATAAGCAATGTATCTATAGTAAGAGCCACTGTAGCACCGATACTGAACGCGATATTATTGAATCGGATAAGTATATACACACCAATTGCAATAAGGGCAAGAACAACCGACCAGATAGCAGATGTCTTAATATCGTCTGCCACACTTGGACCTACCTTCTGAGAACTGATGATAGAGCCACCGGCACGGTTATCACGGTCGATAAAGATTTCGAGTGTAGTACCTTCGCCAAGCAAGTTGCCTTCTTTCAACGATTCATAAAGGAATGCTTCTATTTCGGCATCAATAGTTGGAGAATCTTCCTCAATACGATAGTTGGTTGTCACACGGATAGTCTTACCGTCTGTACCAAGAGCGATAGCCTGAACATTGGCTTCACCTACCTTAGACTGCAACAAGCTTCGTACAGTTTCTGGCTGAACAACCTTTTCAAACTGAACCACAAAGTTACGTCCACCAGTAAAGTCGATACTCTGCGCAAGTCCGCGAACGAAGAATGAGATGATACAGATAACAATAATTGTACCCCAAACCATAAACGACTTCTTGGCTGAACCCATAAAGTTATAGTGAACATTCTGCATCAGGTTCTTTGAGATACCTGTTGTAAATGTAAGATTCAACCACTTGTCTTTTGCCATATAATGTTCGTAAACAAGACGAGTGAGGAACACTGCTGTAAAGAACGAGCAGAGGATACCAATAATAAGTGTAGTAGCAAAACCACGGATAGGACCTGTACCGAAGTTGAACAGGATAATACCAGTGATAATAGAAGTCAAGTTAGAGTCGAAGATTGCAGAGAACGCATTAGAGTAACCTTCAGCAAGAGCCTGACGAGTTCCCTTACCTGCGCGAAGTTCTTCCTTAGTACGTTCATAAATAAGTACGTTAGCATCCACAGCCATACCAAGAGACAATACCATACCGGCAATACCCGACATAGTAAGAGCTGCATGGAATGATGTAAGAATACCAAGAGTAAAGAAGAAGTTTACAAACAAGGCTGCATTTGCAATCATACCAGGAATAAATCCATACATTGCGCACATATATGCCATAAGCACTACAAGAGCAACAATGAACGACATAATACCCTGATTAATAGATTCCTGACCAAGTGACGGACCTACAATGTCTTCCTGTACGATACGGGCTGGAGCCGGCATCTTACCAGATTTCAACACATTGGCCAAGTCTTTTGTAACTTCTGGAGTGAAGTTACCAGTAATAGAAGAATTTCCACCAATAATCTCACCGTTTACACGTGGAGCACTGTATACATAGTTATCAAGAACAATAGCAATTTCGCGACCTTTATTCTGTTTTGTAAGCACAGCCCAGCGGCGAGAACCCTCAGTGTTCATAGACATATTTACACAAGGTTTATTATATTGGTCAAACTCATCACGAGCACTAACAATAACATCACCTTCAAGAGGAGCACGGCCATTACGCTGCGTAGACTTGATAGCATAAAGTTCGAAGATACGACCGCTCTTATCCATATCAGTTGGTCTGACACCCCACATAAGTTTAAGGTCACGAGGAAGAACTTCCTTCACTTCCTTCATGTTGAGCACACGGTTAATCTGAACAGTATCGTTATAATCGGCAAAACCTACGATAGAACCTACTCCGCTCTGATTAAGCTGAAGAACAGAAAGCAACGGATGTTCCTTCTTCAACTGTTCCATGTCAACTTTCGATTCAACAGTTTCTCCCTTAAGTGCTGCAGCAAGGCTGTCCTTTGCAGAAACGGCAGGAGTATCTTCTTTTGCTGTTGTTTCAGAAGCAGTTGCAGTAGAATCTGTTTCAGCAGCACCTTCAGTCATAGAAAGTACGTCACGTGCACGGCTGTCGGCAGAAGCCAATACAGGAACAATATCCTTAGCCTCATAAGTTTCCCAAAACTCAAGATTTGCAGAACCCTGAAGAAGTTTTCTTACACGTTCAGGTTCCTTGATACCAGGAAGTTCCACCATGATACGTCCCATCTTACCTTCAAGAGTCTGGATGTTTGGCTGAACCACACCGAAACAGTCGATACGGGTACGAAGCACATTATATGAGTTTTCTACGGCAGCTTTAACTTCTTCACGCAATGCAGCTTCTACTTCTGCGTCAGTACTGCGAGTGTTTACTTTGTCCTTAAGCTGCTGAGTAGCGAAGATCTCTGCAAGTTTACCTTCAGGAGCACGCTTCTTATACTCTCTTATGAACAAGGTAATAAAGTCCTCCTGACTTGTAACCTGCTGCTTAGCAGCTTCAGATACGGCTGCATTGAAAGCTTCGTCGGTCTTGTTATCAGCAAGTGTTCTTACCACATCAGGTACTGACACTTCGAGGATAACGTTCATACCACCTTTCAAGTCGAGACCCAAACCGATCTCCATCTCACGACAATCTTTTAGCGTGTATGTCCCAAGCCAAACCTTCTGATTCTGCATAGAATCAAGGTAGTGTGCTGCTCCCTTAGGGTCCTGTTCCGCCAACTTCTGATGATGGCGTGTAACGAACGAGAACGAAAGGTAAAAGACACATGCAAGGGTCAATAAAAACGCAAAGACTTTTACAAATCCTTTGTTTTGCATGTTACTTTAATTTATT
>JAXEBI010000160.1:0-21938 GCA_034094155.1 Phocaeicola sp. | reverse complement strand
AATAACTGAGAACCGGAAGGTTTTGCTCCCAAAAAATGGGAAAATCTTATCGGATTTAACGTTTTTTTATTATTTATGAGCTACTTAAACTGAAATTTAGCCAGATAAAGCATTAAATCTTATCTTGCAGAGAAATCTTTTATCATTTGTTCGTTCTCCAGTCTACACACCAGTAGCCTGTTGCCCTTTTCTGCTACTATATAGCCATCCAGGCCTTCTATCACCACCTTCTTGTTCTCCGAAGTATGAACCACACAATTCTTACAGTTATACAGACTGATATTATCACCTACAGTAGCGTTACCGCTTCCATCCTGATTAAGCAGAGAATGCAGAGAACCCCAGCTGCCAAGATCACTCCAGCCGAATTCAGCCGGCAATACATAAATATCATCAGCCTTTTCCATAACAGCATAGTCTATAGAAATCTTTTCGCAGGTAGGGAAGAGGCGTTTAAGTTCCGCAGTTTCATTATCTGTAAACAGTGAAGGCTTGAGTTCATCCATTACCACGGCTATCTGAGGAGCATATCTTCTAATGGCATTTGTAATGGTATTCACGTTCCATACAAAAATACCTGCATTCCAGAAATAGTTACCGGCCACTAAATATCCTTTTGCAGTTTCTATATCAGGTTTTTCCTTAAATGCCTCTACAGAAAATATACCATTGCCGTCATCAGTACCATTTATGGCTGCAATATACCCATACCCCGTTTCCGGTCTTGAAGGATGCATACCCAATGTAACAATAGAAGAAGAATCGGCGGTCTTGTTGAGAGCCACCTTGATACATCTTGCAAACTCTGTAGTATTGATAACCAGAGCGTCCGAAGGAGTAACCACAATATTGGCCTCTGCATCTTCTTTCTGTATCTTCCAGCATGCATAAGCTATACACGGAGCAGTATTTCTTGCTTCCGGTTCGGCTAATATATGCTGTTCAGGTATCTGTGGCAATTGTTCCTTTACTATATCTACATATTTTTCACTTGTTACTACCCAGAAATTTTCTTTCGGACAAATCCCTTCAAATCTTTCCACTGTAAGCTGAATAAGAGATTTACCCATCCCCATTACATCAATAAACTGTTTCGGGTATTCTGGAACACTCATAGGCCAGAAACGACTGCCGATTCCACCGGCCATAATAACTATGTGTGTATTTTTCATTCTTTGTATAATTAGAATTTATTGTATTATGTATTTTTATTAAAAAAACAAACTGTTCTTCTCCAAAAATAGTGGAAAACCTTAAAATACGGTGCCCAAATAACTTCATTTGTATATAGACCAATAAGTCTTAAGTTCCTTTTGTTTTTTACTATAAAACTTTTTATGCTGTCATGCTTAATTTTTCTGTCGATACTTGTATTATAGAAACCGAAGTTACCTCCTTCAATACATTCTTTCAGAAGCATGACACCACCTTTTACATCAGCTTCAGTAATCAAAACTTTATCATCGAGACCGAAAACAACTTTCATTAAATACATTACGGAAGCGGCAAACTTTTCAAGTCCAAGGCTCTTAAGCCATTTCTTACACTGTCTTTTGTCTTCATCACTGCATCCCTTGTTCAGCAATAAGGCATAATCGGCCATCTGTCTCAGTCCTATACCTTCACTGAACACATGTCTGTAAAGGTGCAGGAGCAGAAAAATCCTGTTCATATTATCCGATGGTACTGATACAGAACCGGCATTTTCAGGCAGATTTACTTTTACAGCTTCCATAGCCCATCTTCTGAACAGCCTTTGCGCCTTAAAGTTTTTGAAAGGATTATAAAAAAAGGAGGGCCTTGTATGCACCTCCAGTTCAATACCACTGTCGGTATGGACAACCGAATTATGGTACAATACTTCTTTGGGGCTAAGCTCTTCCTTTACCAACTTTCTTATTTCAGTTCCGTTCCCTATAACCCACAAATCAATATCTCCCGGATTCCTTCTTAGCGGGGAAGGGTAGAACTGTGTTGCTATTCCCTGGCCTTTAAGCAGAACCGTAGAAAAACCTTTGTTTTCAAAGAAATCAATCCATTTTAATACTTCGCGGTTCATTCTTCTGTTGGTCTTTTCAAGCTGTACACAGTAGCCAACCAACCTTATCATTACCTCATACGATGGTTTCACCACATCATCCGGCAATCTTTGAATAGCATCTGCCATGATTCCGAGAACCGTCTGCTTTTTAGCGGTTTCGAAAATCTTCACCCACTTTCTGTCATCCATTATAGGAAGACAAATACTGTCGGTAAGCCCCATGCCAAGTTTAAGCAAGTCAAAGAAAGCCTTGTTTGCATCATCCAATATCATCATCTTTAAACCACGAATTTAAATACTCAGTTTAACTTCTCTTTTAAAACATTCCACAAAAACAGTGTATTACCTATTATATATCGTCTCCACATTCTTTTAGGTTCTTTAATCAGACGATACAACCATTCTAAACTATGTTCCTGCCACCATACAGGAGCCCTTTCAACTGTTCCGGCAAAGAAATCGAATACAGCACCAATATTGCCGCAATGACAGTTTATGTTCAACTCATTCCAGTGCGTATAAGTCCATTTCTCCTGTTTCGGGGCAGTCATGCCAATCCACAGCAAATCAGGGTTTGCAGCATTTATGGCATTAATAATAGCCTTATTATCTTCGTCCGAGAATTCCGGTTTGTAGGGTGGGGAATAAGTCTCAACTGTTATATTAGGATAGACAGTTGCAGCCTTTATCTTTATGAGGCTTAACACCTTCTCACTGCTGCCCATAAAGAAACACTTTCCACCTTTTGCATTCAGTTTCTTCATTTCCAGTTCGAACAAGTCCCATCCGGCAATACGTTCAGTAGGCTGAGATTTTGCTTTCAGCCATTTACATGCCATTACAATACTTGCACCATCGGGAATAAGTACATCACCATTCTGAAGAGCTTCTGCGAACAGAGGATCTTTAAGAGCTGTGTTATATGAATGGGCGTTTATTGTGTTGATAAGGAGTTTGCCTTCCTTACAGTTGGCAAGCTCCTTTTTGTTTTTTGTGATATTAATATTTATAAGCTTAAGCATATTATGGTTTCAAAATTATCTAGTCATTATTTATAGTTTAAGTTCAATTCACTTGTACGTACTACATCACCCTTTACATATAATAAATACTGCCAACAATGTAGGTTTTATAACATAAATGAATCATGGTTCTGTATTAAGTCTTGCAACCCAACCTCCAAGTATTACATTAAGTTCACCATCTTCAAGAAAATGCTTATTTATAGTAGAATTTCAATTTTTTGGATAAAAAATTAGACATACAATAGCATAAAATTTTGACTTCTCCGATTTTTATTCAATACTTAACAATTACCTTCTTTATAGAATTCTACTACACAACATTTTCTTATATTGTTAATACAATATCCGAATACTGTAGATTTGTTATTCTTTTCTGCATTAAAAACAGCTTTAAGAAATATGCTGCTAAATTTTGAACTATGGAATATATTATCTTCAAGTACAAGACAGCGAATCCATATCTGATAATTTTTTTATAGTTAATGTCCTAACTAAGCCGTCTTGTAACAGTAGTTCTGCATACTCGGATTTCACTCCGAAGTTACTGCCGTCACAGAACATCCGTTTGAACCTTAGTAAATAGTATGAAAAATGACCAAGATTTACATTATATCTGCCAGTAATCAAAGTTAAACTTAAGATAATCTTTTTTGCAGACATACCTCAAGACACTTTTTTATGTTCTCTTCGAAATGTTGCAAAGTATATTCATTTTTAAACTTTATTCTTCCCGCTTCCCCGAGACGCTTCCGCAAAGCTTCATCTTTTAGTAAAATTCCGATACACTCTGCTAATGGCTCAGTTTTCCTGCATGGAACAAGAAAGCCAGTCTTACCTTCATCTACAATCTCAGTAGTTCCACCTACAGCACTTGATATACAAGGCAATCCCTGTTCCATCGCTTCCAATAGAACAAGCGGGAAACACTCATTGAATGTAGGTAAGACAAATATATCAGCCTTTTGGAAGAAAACCAATTTCTCATCACCATACTTCCTGCCATGGTAAGTAACACAGTCCTCTATTCCACGTTGAATACATTCGAGTCTAAAACGCTCTGCATCAATATCTGCCGTTTCACCTCCCACAAAATCACACTGAAAAACAAATCCCTGCTCTTTCAGTAATCTGCAGGCACTAAGCAAAGTAAGTACCCCCTTATCTATCAACAAATTTGACAAAAATAAAATATGAGGTATGTTATTTTTTTTTATAACATTCGTAATAGAATCAGACTCTGGTATTCCATTTGGACAGAATAATACTTGTTCCCTTTTCACAAAATGCTGTATATCTGCAAATAGCGGTTCTGCCAATAAAATAACCTTGATATCTTTAAAGAATCGTCTGTACAAAAAATTGTCTGGAAAGTGCTCCTCTTTGGTTGCCACACCTTTATTATGATAATGAATCACAATATTGCAGCCTATCATCTTCAGCAACCAAACAACTACAAAATCCTTGTAAAAGGCCCCTCCACACGCATTCGGCGTAACATATACCAATTGCGGTTTCAGCCTTTTCACTTCTTTGCGGATAAGGTTAAGAAGCCCCAAAAACTGAAGCAGCTTCCGCAGCCCCATTTTTCCTATATCTGCCAAATCCTTAGCTGTAGTAAGATTTATATAATGGCAATCGAACGCATCATTAACGACTTTACTGTCATGAATATATTTACCCATCATTGAGGCTCCGTGTACAGGAGGGGGTAAGTGTAGAACAAATAAAACTGTAGGTTTCATTAATATAGATTAATTAAGTTTCCGGTGATATTCGCGGTATTTTAAGAATCTAGCAAGCATCCACCATGTTAAAGAAGTGTATTTAGCTATATTCATTAGTTTCCCGATAGGGTCTTTAACAAAATATTTACCGTATAATAGTGCCTCATGACGGCTTAATTCTAATTTATCTGCAAGCAACTGGCAGTAAGTCAAGTTGCGACTCACCCTTCCACGTGCTTGCTGATATGAGACCGTAATCTCAGGCAAACGTACAACAATACGTTTCTCCCATTCTGAAATGCTTGGAGCATTTTTCCAGCGACGTTCCATCTTGTTTAACCAACCTTGAGATTGAGTTACATCACCGCCGTCGCTTACATAAAGTACTTCTGGTATCAGCCCCCATTTACCGAATGTAGATAAATATATCCAAAATTCATAATCCTCTGTCACTCGTAAGTCAGTTCTCATACCTCCAGACTGACGAACAATTTCTGTACGCATAGTAGTAGAACAAGTTCCTACATGGCAATAAGAAGCCCAATAAAACATAAAATCATCTAATACGAGAGAGGGTTCGATTTTTGAATCGTCCATCCAAGAAGGATTATACGAAGCATACTTAGAAAATGAAGCAATGTTTTTACACGTTACTGAGACAGCAACACACTCCTCATGTTCATTCATAAAATCTACGGTCTTCTGAATAAAGCCATCATTCCAATAGTCGTCAGCATCTATAAATGTTACATACTTTCCTTTAGCCAATTCTATTCCTTTGTTTCTGGCTACAGCTGGACCTGCATTTTGTTGCTGAAACAAGACAATATTCGGCTCTTTTCGCGCTTTTATTAACTTCACAGAATTATCAGTACTTCCGTCATCTATTAAGATAACCTCATATGAGTATTTTGTTTCTTGACTGAATATACTGTCCAAACAACGAGGTAATAACAAGACTCCGTTATATACGGGTACAATAATGGATAAGTCTACCATATCATTTTTTATTTATGAATTTTCTTTTATGTATCATCCAAGCCTCTGTCATCCATTTTGGCATGTTATTTTTAAATGGTTGTATCCATCCATAACGCAGATAAGTCCAAGTAATAGCGAAAGGGTAGTACCATTTATCTGTAACATTATGTACTCGTAAGCCCTCTAATCTAAGAGTCAATGGATTAGAAGCTGAAAGACCATACTGCCCATTGTATCTTGCTACTACAATTGGAATATATTGGAATATAATATTGCCCTTACGTAGTCTATAGAATAAATCATGATCAGCAATGATACGATAAGACATGTCAAATTGAAATTGTTTCATTAGTTCCGATTTTACAAAACAAGACTGATGGCAAAATGGCATTATTTTATTATCTTTTTTATAGTCTTCTTCTCTTGCTATGCCACTTCCAAAATTAAAAACCTGGAATGTATCACCATATATAACACCTGCATTTTTCTGAATTGATGACGAAAAGATGTCTTGTAAAGTAGTCTCTTCATAAAAGCTATCACCAGCATTCATATAATTTATCCACTCTCCTTTAGCTAATCTTGCACCTTTATTCATTGCATCGTAAGTTCCTTTATCAGATTCTGATATATAGCGAAAAACTTTTCCAACTTCAGAAAAAATAAACTTATAGGATTCCAGTAAACTTAGTGTATTGTCATTACTTCCACCATCAACAATTAAATATTCAAAATCACTGAAGGTTTGTGACAGTACCGAATCAAGTGTTTTCTTTAAATCTTCTGCCGCATTATAACATACAGTAATTACAGTCAATTTCATATTATTTATTTAATGTAGAGCCGTTAAGTGTTTTATAAACTCTAAGTGCACAATTCTCTGTATTGAATTCTTTCTCTAATTCGATCGATTTCTGTCCCATTGCCTTCAAATCTTTATGATGAAAATAATTCAATGCATATACAATGGACTCTTCTTTATATGTATCAAAAGTAATACCATTTTCATCCTTGTGAACCAACTCAGGGTGACATCCATTATAAATTGAGGTTGCTACAGGTAAACCACAAGCCATTGCTTCAGGAACAACTAAACTCCAGTTATCTTGTAAAGTTGGTAGTATAAAAACATCTGAAATTGCATAATATCTATAGATCTCTGAATAATTTATCAGTCCTAACAAATGAATTGTTTTCTCATTCTTATATTTGTTTTTATATTCATCATATTTGTTGCCAAATCCAATAAGGATTAATGAATCATTAGGATATTCTTTTATATGTTTTTCCCAAGCATCAATTAGGTAAGGCACTCCTTTAGGCTCAGAAATACGCCCAGAAAACATATATAATAAACCGTTACCTTGAACATATTTTTGTTTTAAAGCATTTTTTTCTTCATTTGATATTTGATTAACTTTTTCTTTTAACCATACTGAATCAGCACTCATTCCTCCAATATGTATTTTGGAAGTAGATACATTTAATGATTCCAAATATTTTTTTGTTTCTTGTCCATTTACCAAAAATCCAGTTAAATATCTATTGAATAATTTTCGCTGCCATATTTTAAATTTACTTGTATTCCGTTCTGTATGCAAAGTCCTTTCATACCCCATATAAACTGGAATCCCGTAGATTAATCCATATAACAAAACTAAAGGTGTCCATTGAAAATAACCTTCAGTAATCAATATGTCTGGTTTTATATTACGTATGGCACGAAATAAACCAAATGTAATCGGAATCCGTTTTCCTTTCTCTATATCTTTCATCTTAAATGACATAGAATATGTATCAAATATATAATCTTTATAGAAAGGAATAGCATTCTTTCCCAACTCTTCCTTTATTTGCTTGCAGAATTTAGATTTTCCACAATTATCATAACGGTTAGGTGAATACATTACATAAAATTCTCCTTTAAATAGCTGAATCAATTCCTTATAAAAAGGCAATCTGTATTCAAAAAATATAGGATTACAATAAAGAACTTTCATACTGTTTTTATTTTTTTACAATTTGGAATTCACTTTGTGATAATGGAATATATACAAAAACGAATATAATTAATGCGTATATAGGAACTGAAGTTGGAGACCATTCTGAACCTATAATAGGGAAACTATTGGCATTAACAAGCATGGCGACAATTACAGGAAAACAAGTTAATGCATATTTATTTTTCCGATACGAATATTTTAAACAGATTTTACATTGCTTCCACATAAAAAAGATCCATAAACCAAGACCTATTAAACCAGTGTTTACTAAAACGGAAATTATCATATTATGGGCTGTATTTGTAGCAAAAGCCATATATTTAGCAGCAACAGCCCCTTTTTCACCAACAATAAATCCATGACCGATAATTGGACTTTCTAACCAGCCTTTTATATAGGCAGTCCATAGAGCCTCTCTACCTGAAGCATTCTGGAATTGTTCTTCAGATTTACCTGCATAAACTACTTCTTTCACAAAGTCGCCAAATGCCAAATAAATTATTGAGAATAAAAGAATAGCTCCTATTATCCTTGGTATATTAATACCCTTATAACCAGAACTAAAAAAAACAAATGCACCAAAAATAAAAGAAATCCAACTTGCAGTTGAGGTTGATAATGCAAGTGTCAGAAACCCAATAATAGCATGATGCTGAACATATTTCCATTTTACGATCTTATAACGCATCATTCCCATAACTAAGAATAATTCTACCAAGCCTAAAATAGGGAAAGCATTGTCATGGAAAATACCATTTTTTAAACTTTGGATGAAATAAATAATGTTACAGGAAGAGCAGGTTATCAATATAAAGAATAGATTGTTTATTGTTGTCTTTAAATTTTTCATGATTATCATAATCATTAAAAAAGAAACAATTACTTCAATGACTTTATAACCTGCTACTGCAATAAATTGAAAACCAGCCCATGTTACACTTAATGCTGCAAATAAATAATATAACAAAAAAGAGAATGACATTCGAATCTCATTTAAGATATTCTTATATTTAGTCAAAACAATTACTAACATAATTAAAGTAGCAACAATAGCTATTGAGTTGTTTGCATCTACCGCTGCAAAATCATTCATATCTCTAGTTCTGTTAAAAATAGTTTTGCGCAAGATAGTCATTAAAATTAAAAATAAATATAGTTTTTGTCCGCGCAATATCTTTAATTCGTTTCTTAAAATCCTTATCATCGTTATTAGTTTCTTATTCTACATAGTTTATTAAAAACATATTATATATGGGATTATAACCTTTTGCCAATATAAATCAATAATCTTGAGAAATATTTTATTATTTTATTCCTTAAACAATAATCCATCATTTTCCCTTTTAAAGAATATGTAAATATATCATTCCAAGTTATAGTCCCTTTTATCAAGCATTCTTCCATGTATCTACTCATATCATGATAACACTTATCCATATTAGACGAGACACCACCTTCTTCCATGTAGGATATTTTTTTATTAATAAGACGAACGGTACATTTGTTTTCAACTATTGCTTTAATCCAAAATACCCAATCGGCAGAAACTTTATAACTTATATCATAATATCCTATTCTTTCAAATAAATCTTTTTTGATGAAAGTTGCCTGATGTGGGATTGTTGAACTTAGAAAATATGTGATTGAAAAATCTGATATTCTTAGTCTTGGTGATATGCCTTTTCTCCCTGATTTATCAATATACAATTGTCGACCTATTAATAGGTCTTCGTTGTAAATATTATTTTTAAAAACATCATTAAGGATAGTCGGACAACTGAAATAATCACCTGAATTTAAAAACAGTACATACTCTCCAGTGACTTTAGTTATCCCTTTATTCATACCATCATATATTCCTTTGTCTTTTTCAGAGCACCAGTAAGACAACTTATCTTTATGGCTTTGAATAAGTTCTTTGCTTCCATCTGTGGACCCTCCATCAATAATAATATATTCCGTGTTTGCGTATTTTTGACAAAATACACTTTCCATGGTTTTCTGTAAACCTTGAATATTATTGAAATTTACTGTTATAATGCTTATTTTAATCATTTTACAATTCTTAGTCTGCGCAAAATTGCTAAAAATATTCGTTCTGTCCAATTTGCTATATTTCTTGGGAAAGCTGGTATATGTCTAAGTTCAAAAGAAGCTGTATCAAATCCCATTTTATTCAACAATTCTAGTTGTCGTTTTGTTACTCCACGTCCATAGAGTAATCCAGCAGTTCGCATAGTAATCAAAGGACGTGTTTCAAATATTTCAGGATGATATTTCATGCAATAATTACCGTATGTCTCGAATTCAGAGAATGCTTGTTCATCTTTTCCACTGGTTGCGTTGATTATTTTTTGAAACCAATTGTCGCCAATAATTTCAGAGTCTTCTATTCGTTTAATGAGTTCTTGCATTATTTTTGTGTTTATTGGCATGTGTTCAGCAATAAAAGAACGGTCACATAATTTGCCAAACCCAAAAATTCGTTGCATTGTTTCAAAGTAGGGAGAATGATTCTCTGTTTTTACAGTCAATAAATATTTGTCACTTTCTTTAAATTGTAAATTATGTAATGGTATTGTATCACTATCCCATATTAAATATTCCTTCCCTGCATGAGATGTTAATGCAAAGCCTATTTTAAGAAATTGTTGTAAATACCATCCTGGATATATATTAGTTCCTTTCTTAAAATGTAATTCAAGATAGTGTTTTACTTTAGAAAATGATAATTCAGGTATCATGTTGTCTTCGTCTATAAGTATAACATGATTTCTTTGTATCCATGAATTACTGAAAAATATTTTGTTATCAATTTTTGTTATCAAGAAAATAGAATCTTCATTTGTTTGTAAATAATCCCTACAGTACTTTACTACTTTCTTTATAATTTGAAAATCTTTTGTCGCAAGACTAATTACAATATCCATTGTCTTTGATTATTTTTATTGTTATAACTCCTTATATAGTCTAATATACTCATTTATACATTTCTTTTGATCAAATTGAGACGCAAAAGAAATAGCAGATTCACTAGCACCATCGTATTTAAAATTAAAAATTGCCTCTTTTAAAGCTTCATAATTATTGCGAGGAACTATTTTGCCTCTTTGTGGATCAACGGTTTCAGGAGTTCCATCGCTATCAAAAGCTACTACAGGACATCCACAAGCTTGGGCTTCTAAATTTACCGTTGGAAAATTATCTGCTAATGTAGGATTTATAAATAAGTCTGCAGCTGAATAAAACTTTAGCAATTCGTCCCTATCTATACGAGGTAGTGCAAATACATGTTTATTCCCTTCGAATTTTATTATATCATCTTGTACACATCCAACCATTATGAGAACAAAACCTTGTGGCAATTCTTTTGCTAATTTATATAAATATTCTCTTCCCTTAAGTATGCTTATAGGATTACCGATTGATAATAGGATTTTTATGTTTGGTGAAATGTTATATTTTTCACGAATGTTGTTTTCTGTTGGATGAAATTCAGTGATATTTATTCCATTGTTTATTACTATACATTTTTTATCCTTGAGATATGATTGTGATACCATACTAGCCATCCATTTAGATGGTGTTACTATCATTAGTTTCTTAATTTTACTGATATTATGTTTCCGATAATTATGTACAAATCTTACAAGATTAATAACAGGTTTTGATGGGTATACAAATTTATAAATAGGGTTACAGTCTCTACAAACGGTTTTCCATTTATCACATTCACAATAGTTCGGGCAAGGACACATTCCAGTTAGGACTCGTGCATCGTGGAATGTCCATACCACTTTTATGTTGTGTTTATTAACATATTTACACAATAAACCTAAATGTAAAAAACAATCGTTTATCACATGTAAATGTATTACGTGTGGTTTAATTAGATCAAGTCTTTTTAGGAGTTTTCGTGTGGCAAAATATGAGAAGCAATCTTGCAAGCCAAACTTATTAAACATATATGAATGTAACCAACAAGATAAAGAATTACCAACTTGCAAGTCATCTTTTTGTGTATTTCGTCTTGTAAATTTAATTACAAAAAAAGCATTACCTCCTTCGCTTTTCGCCCATTTACGTGTTACACTGAACCAATTCCCTATTAAATCATTCGGAGTATATGCTGAATGTATGTAAACAATATTCATAAAATAAATTATTTATTGAAGAACTTCTCTATTTTCTATTTTGTTAATATTTCTTTTATATATTCCCCATAAATATAAATAAGTGCGAAACAATTTTTCATGTTTTAAAAATAGTCGTCTTTTTGATGGTAAGATATTTATAAATTCAGGGTGCTCTTTTAATAAATTTAAAGCTTCTTTATAAAGTTCTTTATCATAAGATATTTCGGGGAAAAACAATGTATTAATATAATCAGCAAATCTGTGACGGTCAGAGTAATAAATCAATTGAGGAGATATTGATATTAAAATATTTTTTAAAACATCGTTGAAGTCACGTATATAACTACTACCCCATATTTTTGTATTCATTACAGAAGTGCTGTTATTGTTGTAATAATAATAACACTTCTCAGTACAATATGTGGAAGAAATTCTTCTTATTGTCATTGCATTGAAAAGTAAATCTTCTCCAATTTTGAATCTTTGATCCAATAAGAAACATTTCTCTTCAAGTAATGTCCGTTTATATAAAACCCCACACATGAATGGAAGCAATTCTTTATTCATCATCTTTATTGCAAGGTCTTTTGCATTTGAAATATAACCTTTAAAATTGCCTGTCATTTCAGATTTTATTATGCCATTCGTTTTACAAGTAATACCGCATCTTATCATATCAAAACCTGTGTAATCTTGAATAATCTTATAAAGAGATGCTCCGTCAATTTCATCATCGGCATCTATAAAGCAAACGTATTCTCCTATTGAGGCTCTCCAACCATCTCTTCTTGCAGCAAGTACTCCTTCGTTTTGTTTTGAAATAATTTTCAAATTATTGTTCTGAGATGCAATATCTTTTAAAACATTTAATGTGTTATCTGTACTTCCATCATCTATAGCAATAATTTCATAAGATAGATTTATATTTATACTTTCAATACATCTTGTTATAAAACTTTCTGCATTATAACAAGGAATAATAAATGACAATTTCATGATTTTTTAAGTTAAATATATCAGTATAAATTAATAACGTTATAGTCAGTCAATATATAGAACATGCTATTAATTGTTTAAGAACTTTTCTTGTATTTTAAATGGACAAGCATTTAATAGTTTGTCTAAATCAATATCTATAGGTTTCCAGTTTTCTTTGAATATTAGTAAATCCTTCAGACTTGTATTTTTAGATATTTGTATTGGTGCATTATCGTGTCTACCAACAGATGAAAAATAATCTTTGAATTTAAAACCATTACCTATTACAGATTGTGAGAATTCAATCCATTTGTTAGGTATTCCATAAGCATCGGCTATAATTAGTCCATGTAATGAACTGGATAAAATAAATTGACATTCGTTTATTTCATTTATTACATCACGCCAATCATTATAGCCAGACATGTGTATTATTTTAACTGATTCAGGCATTTGATTAAATAAGATACCGATATATTCATTGTCTATATCCATAAAATGTGGTATTATACCGACTTTGTACTTTTTATTTACATTCGGAATATAGATTTTAGGAAGTAGTAAAGCAGGATCACCATATACTTCAGGACAATTTATTCCTTGATCTATTAAATACTGTCTAGTTAATTTGCCTCTGACTGCACAGATCTTTAGTGGAATGCATTTTAACTTTTTTTTATCTGAAATAGCACCACTTCCCCAAATTATACTTTTACTATCTGCCATTGAATCTATGATTGAGCCAATGCAACAGATGTTATGCAATTTAGGAATAAACAAATTGAATTTATTGACAATCCGTTTTCCTGAAAGTTCTTTTATAAGATAGAAATTTAATTCATCTCCTAAATTTATATGTTTTGGCTCTTTTTTATAAAGTTTTATCCATGCATTAATAACTAGAATATCATTTTTATTCATACAATAATACTTAATTGTTTGGTGTATATTTTGAAGAGTATGAAATAAATCTCTGAATATATGATATGTCTTTTTAAATATATTTCTTATAATATTCATTGTTTTTATATTATTTTTTTGCTCTGAAATAGCTTCTTTACTACTTCCTATTTAACAATTTTCTCAGGTAATCCCATTTGTTTACGTAACTTCTCTATAATAAGAAAATTTTGTAAACCTATTCCTTCATCAAACCATGATGGATAATTATCTCTTAAAGTTCTAGCAATTACTCCACCCAATAATTTATTATCAGAGAATGATTGATTAACAAAACTGTTAGCAGAAATAGTACAATTATTACCTATCTTTATCCCATGAGCAACAGTTACATTTGTTCCAAAGAAACATTTATTACCTATTGATTTATAATCTCCATCTGCAAAAGTAACATTGTTATGTATTACACAATAATTGCCTATTTTTGTAGCAGGATTAATTGTTATTGAACCATAATGAGGGATAAATACACCATAACCAATACTTGATGGTGGTATTTCAAACCCCATTTTATAGGAAAGTCTATGATATCTAATTCTGTGGAAAATTAATAATGGTATATTATACCATCGTTTATGATAATTGAGATAATCCAACCATCTCATAGAATGCAAAAATGATTTTAAATAGCAAGGAGTGAATATTTTACTAAAAAAGCCTTTACTATATATATGATTGTTCATAATATCATCAGCCATAATACAGAAACGTAATTCTTTAAATGTTGATATCATACTTAAAATAAAACTAATTTGGGTAATTTATGAAAGTTTAAAAATATAGAATATAGTTATAATATATTATAACATTATTTTTCACAAACGCTACATTTTTCTAATTGAATTGTTTGGTGTGTATTGCAACCCAGTTTGTGGATATGTGCTTATGGGGTATAAGTATCAATGTTCTTTAGATTAACATTACATCAGCGCTATTTAAAATTAAATATTTTAGTGACAGATTTGTTTTTGAGTTAATGGTATATCAGAGAATAAAAGGGATAATATAACAAAGTTTATTCGTTTTTTTGCATGAATATACCAGATGTTGATCAATGATATCAGAAGAGATGTTGTGTGATATATAAATATCTTTCAACTTCTATTTATGCTGTCGAAGTATTTAGGAATTACTTTCAATATTATTGAATTAATCTTAGAAAACTATGCTTAATTGAATAATATTTTCTTACTAATAAATATAGATATCGCCAATAGTAATTTAAGCCATATTTTTTTTTCATTTTGTAGAAGCCATTATTATATGAACTACATCCTTCCATTATAAAACGACCTAAATATATTTTCTGCCAAAATGTTTTTTCTTTAAAATCTAAATTGAAGATAAAATCTTTATCACATTTTTTTTCATTAAGTTTACTTAATTCTGCAAATTCACTATGTATAATGTGAATAGGTTTTGAAGAAACTGCTATTGGATATTTACGGAAAAGATTTAATTCAAATTCAGCATCTTCATATCTGAACAAAGTTTCATTATAAGGTTTGCGTTTTTCTAAATTGAAAATATTGTGATTAATTAATACTGCACCATTTGGAAATATTGCTTCACCACCTATAATCGATGGTATGATATTTTTATAAACTTTTCCATCAGGTTTATCCAATATTAGTTGACTCTTCTCAAGATAATTATTACGCTTAATCATAACATTTCCTGCTACAATTTGAACGTTATGTCTATTGGCAAGTGTGTATAAATGCTCCAAATTAATAGGTAGCATCTCATCATCAGCATCTAAAAATATAATCCATTCTCCTTTAGCCTTAGAAAGTCCAAAATTACGAGCTGTACTTACACCACCATTCGGTTTGTAATAATAGTGAATTCGATTATCATTTACAGCTATTTCTTTTACTATATCAGCTGAATTATCTGTACTTCCATCATCGATTATTATTAGTTCGAATTCTTTGAATGTTTGTTTTAATACACTTTCTACCGTATTGCGTATAGCCCTCTCCTTATTATATAGAGGAATAATAACTGAAATCATTTGATTAATCTATTTTTAATTTTTGATAAGACTTTATATAATTTTTCTTTCATCAATATTCTCTCGTCAACTGAAATGCCAATATAAATAATCAATAAAACAGTTAAAGAAAAAGAAATACCTAATGAAAACAATTTAAAAACTATAGTATCAGGTAATATACTAGATATTTCCAAACTTGATAAAAGGGATATAAAAGAAACTATTGTAATAGGGAGAATAACTTTTTTAAAGTATTTTATTGAAGATAAAGCAATCATTTTACGTAACATAAGCACTCTTGCTAATACAGCAATTGCATGGAATATGAAATACACATAAAAAGCATATATTGGTGTATTACTAATATAAAGAATATACCATGAAAATGGTAATATGAAAAGTAAAATAATTGATTCTATTATTTGGAAAAATTTAATCTTACCCGTAGCTTGTGCTGAAGTAACTAAAGGAGAAGCAAGAATATTAGTTGCTGCTGTAAAGAGTGAAATCCTTAAAAAACTTATTGTATAGTCAGGTACCTCTTCAAGCCATAAATCGAGCAAAAATGAAGCTTCCGTATATACTGGAATTGCTACAATGATGAATAAATAGCATGAATATTTTGAACTTGAAAATATTAATTTATGCATGTATTCTAAATTACTAGATGCAAATGATTTAAAAATCTGCGGATTTACAGCTATCTGGAAATTGGAAGTAAACTTACCAATCATACTTAATACTTGTCCTGATATTCCTTTTGCAGCATTGACTATAGGACCGAAAAATTGATTCAGTATTATACTATGCCCTTGTTGCATTATTAAAGCACTTCCACTTCCTATTAGATTCCATAACGCAAAGAATCCCATATCTTTCATTATTGTTTTATCTTTTCCAAATCTTATTTCTACTTCAGGAAAGGATTTGGAACAATAAATCATATAAATACTTTGAACTACTAACTGTACTAATACACCAAACATAGCATATGTTTTCAAATTATCATATGGTAACCAATTTATAATATATACAATAAGAAGTTTTAATAATGTGTCCACTATTGTAATGTATGCATAGGCTGACATTTTTTCATGAGCTACTATACAAGCATTAAAAGGAATACTCATAACACTAATGACCAGTGAAAGAATTGAGAAATGAAATACCCACATAGCAGCTTCTATTCTTTCGTCTGGCAATACAAGTTCATTATATACAAACCATACTCCAAATGATTCGCAAACAATAATTATACATAAAGATAGTAATGCATGCAAACTTAATGATGTAGTAAATATTTTTTTTAACCTTTCTGTATCGTCTCTACCTAATTCAAAAGTAATATGTCTTGTTGTAGCTGATGATAGGGCACCTATGAAAGACCACATAATGGAGGTTACGCCACCTACAACATTATTAATTCCATAATCTTCAATACCCAATACACTTAATACCTTTCGTGAGGTAAAGAGACTTATCCACATCATTACTGCCATTCTGCAGTATAGCAATAATGTATTCTTTGCTATCCTTTTGTTATTTTCTATTAGTGTCGACATTTAAAATAAATAGTTTTTGTTTTTTTTAACAAAAAATCCTCATAGACATTCTTTAGGTTATAAATATTTTTTGATTTTATTTACAATATTCCTTTCTATATCAAAACCTAAGAAATAGTTAAACTTTGACTTTCTCATTTTATCCCTTGTTTGTTACCATAAATGTTCTAATACTATCAAAAAAATACAAAACTATATGAATTGAAGCGGCATATTTGTAGGGAGATTTATGCTCCAAAAAGGAGGCATTTTTTTGAAATGATATTCTCTGATTGTAGATTTTTTATTGTAAGATCTTTATAACTGATCCATTTCTTCTTAGTTTGGCTTGAATGGTATCAGTCTCATCAAGTATTTCATATTAGTGTGTAATCATAGAAAAACATAATTTCCTCTACAACCCTGTTCCCTCTTTGATATCAGAATACATTTTGTGGATTATCTTTAGAATTTATATTTTCCGTTATTCAAATCATTATACCTTACTGTTTTTTCGAAATATGTACTCTTTACTATCTTATTTTATCATATTTACATCCTATTTGAGTGAATAATGAGCCCTTTGTTCAGTTGATAAATTATAATTGCTCAAAAAAATATTTAGTGCTATAAAACACGTCATAAAAGTTTTCTTGTTTCAGTCTGTTTTTACTAAATATATATCTGTACGCAAAGGTTACTCTGTTTTACCGCTGAACTATCCTAAATAATATTTTTAAAACTATCCCATTGTGTAAGTCTTTTATTTCATTGTATTTTATAAAATCGCTTGTATTATGCTTTTCTAAAATAATGATCGAACAATATATAGAGAAAGTGCTTTAAGAAAGTTACTTTTACCTACATTGTTTTTTCATAATAATGTTATATCCTTTTTCAGTTTGAAAATTAACTTCATATAGAAATCTGAAGTTTCTTATTCTTAAGTTATAATAATTGACGTTTTATATAAATATTTATGCTGGTATTGTGTGCCAGCATAAGTATTTATTTTATAATCATTTTTCATTTTGTTCATAACCATATCCATAGTTATATCCATACTTTTTACCATAACCATACTTACCATACTTGCCATACTTACCATATCCATAGTAGTATCCATTACGGCGCTTAGTCATATCAATACCATTTATGGCTACACTTATATTAGGAAGTTTGTTTGTTGCTCTAAGTTCGTTTATAAGTTCAAACTCACTCTTATGGGTATAGTCTGCTCTACACACGTAGATACTCATATCTGCTTCACGTGAAATAAGCTGTGTATCAGTTACCATTCCGATAGGGGCAGTATCCATGATGATATAATCGAAATTTTCCTTAAGAATGCCCATCGCATTATCAAATGTCTTACGAGCTACAAGCTCTGTAGGATTCGGAGGAACCACACCACCAGGCAAGATATAAAGATTATCTGATATATCTGATTTCTGGCATAAAGACATTAGGTCTGTAGTGCTTGGAGATGAAAGATACTGTGTAATACCTTCCTGCTTGCGAGAGATATTAAATACCTTGTTCAATCCCGGTTTACGTATATCCATACCCATGATAAGTGTTTTCATTCCCATAAAGGCGAAACTTACAGCAAGATTTCCAGCTATAAAACTTTTACCTTCTCCTGAAGTGGTAGATGTGACAAGAATAACTTTCTGACCTTCCTGAAGCATATACTGTACATTGGTACGTACTCCACGAAATACTTCTTCCATAATTCCGTTTGCATTTTCGTGTATTACAATGCCTGTTCTTTCGCCATCCTTTGTCTCTACAGCCGGTATATCACCAATTACTGTTATGTTAGTTATATTTTCTACATCTGCTCTACCTTCAATCTTGAAACGTAGCATACGGATTAGGAATATTGATCCGATTGGTATGGCAAGACCTAAAACAAATGCCATCATGTATATTTCCTTGCTCTTTGGACCTGTTTGTCCACCAAATAAAGGCTCTTCAATAATACGGCCGTTATTTGCTGTGGCTGCAAGTGTAATGGCATTTTCTTCACGTTTCTGAAGGAGCATAAGGTAAAGATTTGCCTTGATTTCCTGCTGGCGTGATATACTGATAAGTTCCTTTTCCTGAATAGGTGCGTTGCTGATACGTGATTCGTACTTGCGTGCCTCAATATCAAGGTTTGAACGTGTGATAAGCAATGCCTTATGTACACTTTCTACTGCTGTAATCACGCTCTTGCGTGTTGCTGCTATTGATGTATCAAGATTAATGACTGCAGGGTTCTTTTCGTTTGAAGTACGTAGCAGACGCTTGCGCTCTATAAGCATTTCATTATATTGTGAGATTGCAGTGGTAAGTGTAGCATCTGTAATTCCCACATTTGCAGGAATAACCTCAAACTTATTTGCAGGATCGTTGATATACTGGCTTAGGAATTCCACCAAACGGATTTGTGTAGAGTTCTCGGCGCGGCGGTTATTATATTCAGCACTTCCTTGAACCGCAAGCTGTGCATCAGATGTTACGTCTGTAATACCGGCCTTCTGCTTATATGCAGCAAGCTCATTTTCCGTAGTTCCAAGCTCACTATTTATAATCTCTATACGGGCATTGATAAATTCAGCTGTACGGCTTGCTACTTCGTTCTTATCGTCATTGGCATCGCTGTTATACAGACTTACTAAAGTATTAATAAAGTCTATACCTCGTTGTACGTTTGTGTCGATATAATTAAGAGCAACGATAGAAGTGGAATTACTTATTGCAGACGCAGACAATCTGGCTTTACATTCTGATGCAGTTCCTGTAGGATTATCTATAGTTACCAGTAAAGTTTGAGGCTCTTTTATCCTGCTTTTTACAGAATCTGTAGGTGTGCTGAAACTGATTGTTCCCACCTTGGTAATCATAAGAGACGGCATCTTGTCGAAAGATTTTGTTTCCTGCTGTTCTTCACCATTTATGGTGTACTGTGCTGTGGCAGTGAATTTGCCGTCCGGATTAAGCGCAATAGACATATTTACTCTCGATGGAAGGCGGTCTGCCTCATCGGGAGCCATCCATACCTTTACCGGAGTGGAACGGTACAGGTTCTTGTCGTATGAGAAGTTTCCCTTGGAATAGTAGTTGATATTCAGTGCAAGATTATTTACCACCTTCTTTATAAGGGTGCGCGAACGAAGTATCTCAAGCTCATTGTCGAAATTGCTTGCCATTGACATTGTTCCCAAATCCTGCATGGCAGAAATGGCATTTATGGCTGTAGAGTTCTTGCTCTTGTCGCCCTGCTTTATCAGTACAGTGGCATTCACATTATATTGCGGTGCCTGATAGCGCAGGTATGTGTATGCTCCACCAAGGCAGAGTATTACAAACAAAAGTATAAAAGGCCAGTAGATAAGATATTCCATTATCACAGCCTTCCAGTTTATAGGCTTTTCTTCTTCTTCAAAAAATGAATTGTTTATTGGTTCCTGAGACATGTCTGTTATGGTTTATTATTTTGTAAGTGCTAATACTAATGATGTTAGAGATGTTACCACACTGAGTATGGTTATCCACATAGATGAATTGCTGTTGAAGGTATTGGTGCGTACCTTTGCCTTGGTAGGCTTTACATAGATTACATCGTTCTGCTGGATATAGAAGTAAGGGGAGTTTGCCACATCTGCCCTTGTAAGGTCAAGCTCGTATACGGTGCGCTTGCCGTTTTCATCCTCCCGCATAAGCTTCACTTCATCACGAACTGAGAAGAGTGTCATGTCGCCTGCAAGTGCAAGTGCCTCGAATATTGTCACTTTCTCGTTTTCTGAAGTATATGTTCCCGGGCGTCCCACTTCACCGAGTACACTAAACTTATAGTTGTTTGAGCGCACTGATACGTTAGGCTCTTCGTTAAGGTAGCCCTTAAGGTGTTCGCTCAGCATGGCCTCACATTCGCGGGTTGTCATTCCTTCCACCTTAAGCATGCCGAGCACTGGAAAGTCAATATATCCGTTGTTGTCTACAAGATATACAAGTAGTTTGGCATCATTCATTCCAATTGTACTACTAGTCTGTCCTTTTGCTTGTCCTATCTTTCTGTAGAAAGGTGCCGAAGCTTCAGGGTCGGATGTACTTACTACTATGGTAAGCTCATCTTTTGGCATTATGCGGAAATCATAGAGCTGTGGTTTTGCCTCGAGGTTATACACTAAATGATCTTGCATGTACTGTGCCTTCTTGTAGGATGTACAAGAGGTTCCGCCCATCATTAGGGCTGCAGCTGTAAGTGTCAGTGTGACTTTCTTGATTGTTTTCATAAATTTTTTGTTCTGTTTTGGGCGCGCTTCGCCGTTACCTGTCACATCTGCTGTAGTGCCGACAGGTAAGAATTGGTTGGTTGTTAATAAAATGTTTATGTACAAATGTATTAAAAATGAATCAATTGTAAGCATTCTATTTTTCGCCACGACAATTTTATCGGCTGTTTTTCAGCCGATAAAATAAAAATGTCCGCAAGAAAATATTTTTGTTTTAACATTCGGGTTTATAAAAACATGGCAGAAGAGCCTTCTTGTCGCAGTCTT
>JAXEBI010000159.1:0-28823 GCA_034094155.1 Phocaeicola sp. | reverse complement strand
ATGAGCCCAACGAGCTACCAACTGCTCCACTCCGCGATGTTATATGTTTAATTTTTTGTTGCGGAGGCCTGACTCGAACAGACGACCTTTGGGTTATGAGCCCAACGAGCTACCAACTGCTCCACTCCGCGATGTTTATTTCTTAATTGCGAGTGCAAAGGTACATGCATTTTTTTTAATATCCAAATAAAAACGAAGAAAAATGTATGAAAACTGCAATAAATACACAAAAACTACAAGTTTTATACTCTTTATATGCATTTCTGATGCAATTTATGTCTTTTATAATAGTACATATCAATGATAGGTTATTATACAGATAATATGTAAATGTATTAAAAGACATGAGATATTTGTTTAATAATAGGAAAAAATGTACTTTTGCACACACATATATATTTATGTGCAATATAATATTTTGATATGACAGTAGTTAAGACCAGAGCTAAATTAGTAGATGTGGCCCGTCAGCTTTTTGCAAAAAAGGGAGTCGAAGATACAACGATGAACGATATTGCACAGGCTTCTAAGAAGGGGAGACGCACTCTTTACACTTATTTCAAGAGTAAGGAGGAAATATATATGGCTGTGGTAGAGTCGGAGGTCGAAATGTTGTCTGAACGTTTGGAAGCAGTTGCATCCAAGAATATTTCTCCTGAAAAGAAGATTTTGGAATTAATTATTACACATTTAGAAACTACCAAGACTATTGTTTATCGTAATGGAACTCTGCGTGCTGATTTCTTTCGTGACATATGGAGGGTAGAGGCCGAACGAAAGCATTTCGATGCACGAGAAATGGTACTTTTCAGAAAGATTCTTTATGAAGGAAAGGAATCAGGAGTTTTTGATATTGATGATGTTGAGATTACTGCATCTATACTCCATTTCTGCTTAAAAGGCATTGAGGTTCCTTTCATAAGAGGGCAGATAGCTGATGATCTTGATGATGAGACAGCTTGGAGATATGTTGCGAAAATTGTTTATGGAGCATTAGGGGTGCAGAATTGTTAATTCTTAGCCATGTTTATTTAATGTCTTTATAAACAGAACGTTTAATGAAAATATAATTTTAGAGTAATATTATTTAAATAAAATACATTATGGGATTATTAACTGGAAAAACAGCTATCATTACCGGTGCTGCTCGTGGTATTGGTAAGGCTATAGCTTTGAAATTTGCTGCTGAAGGAGCAAATATTGCGTTTACTGATTTGGTAATCGATGAAAATGGTTTGAATACAGAAAAAGAAATTGCGGCTTTTGGTGTAAAGGCTAAAGGGTATGCTTCTAATGCCGCTAACTTTGAAGATACTGCAAAAGTTGTTGAACAGATAAAGGAAGAATTTGGTTCTATCGATATCTTGGTAAATAATGCCGGTATCACAAAAGACGGTTTGATGATGCGTATGAGCGAAGCACAGTGGGATGTTGTAATTGCTGTTAACTTAAAGTCTGCATTCAACTTTATCCATGCTTGTGCTCCTATTATGATGCGCCAGAAAAGCGGAAGCATTATCAATATGTCTTCTGTAGTGGGTGTTCACGGTAATGCAGGCCAGTGCAACTATTCTGCTTCTAAGGCAGGTATGATTGGTCTTGCAAAATCTATTGCACAGGAACTTGGCTCTCGTGGTATTCGTGCCAATGCTATCGCTCCTGGATTCATCATTACAGAGATGACTGCACAGCTTTCTGATGAAGTGAAGGCTGAATGGAACAAGCGTATTCCTTTGCGTCGTGGCGGTACTCCTGAAGATGTTGCAAACATTGCATTGTTCTTGGCTTCTGATATGTCTTCATACGTATCTGGTCAGGTTATTCAGGTAGATGGCGGTATGAATATGTAATTTGAACTTATAGTTTTAGGGCACAGATTTCGTGGTTTATTAAAGGTTTGGTTTGGTATAAAACTACCTTTTCTGTCATGAAATCTGTGCCTCTTTTGTTTTTCTTTTTATAATAATCTTATGACTGTAGTTTACGAAGATAATCATATAATAATAGTAAATAAAACTGCTTCTGAAATTGTTCAGGGAGATAAGACTGGTGACACTCCTCTTTCTGAAATAGTAAAGCAGTATATTAAGGAAAAGTATTCAAAACCGGGAAATGTTTTTCTGGGTGTTACTCATCGTCTGGACCGTCCTGTAAGTGGCATCGTGGTTTTTGCGAAGACAAGCAAGGCTTTAAGCAGACTTAATGAAATGTTTAGAAACAGTGAGGTAAAGAAAACATATTGGGCAATAGTTAAAAACAGACCGGAACTTGATGAAGGAGAACTTGTTCATTATATGGTTAAGAATGAAAAGCAAAATAAATCTTATGCTTACGACAAGGAAGTAAAAGATTCAAAAAAGGCTGTTCTGCACTATAAACTCATTGGGCACTCACAGAATTACTATTTGCTTGAAGTTGATTTGAAAACAGGTCGTCATCATCAGATAAGATGTCAGTTGGCTAAGATGGGATGTCCTATAAAAGGAGATTTGAAGTATGGTTTCCCGCGTTCTAATCCAGATGGAAGTATCTGTCTTCATTCCCGTAGGGTAAGATTTATCCATCCTGTATCCAAGACTGAAATAGATGTTGTGGCTCCTTTGCCGACAGGAAATCTTTGGAACGGATTCGAAATGATGGATTAGGTAGTAATAACAGATAATATCGGCTGGGGTATAAATAAAAAAAGAGAACGCTTCACAGCGTGCTCTTTTTCTAACACATAGGCATCTTCATTATCATAAGATTGTGGCCTTATAATAATTAAAATCACAATCTTAGATATAGTATTTCTCTATGGGGTTGGGTTTTGTGTGTTAAGTTAGTTTAGTTTGATTCTTCTTTAAATTTTAAATATTTATCGATAAAAAAATACCAATAAAAAACAACTAATCTCTTAATCTGTACATTTAAAGACAAATGGTATGCCACAAAAATGCGTTAGTTGTATTCTATTGGTAATCAGAACTGTAATGAAAACTGTATAAATATTGATATGTAGAAAAGTGTGGAAATAAATGTGTATAGTGTGGAAAATTTCCACACTATACTGTGGAATATTGTATTACTATGGAATATTGTCTATATTCTTTATTCTATATTCTTTATTGTGGAATATTATATGCTTTCAGTTTGTTGTATAGTGTCTTTCTGTCCACTCCAAGCAATACCGCAGCTTTAG
This sequence comes from Phocaeicola sp., assembly GCA_034094155.1. Taxonomy (GTDB): domain Bacteria; phylum Bacteroidota; class Bacteroidia; order Bacteroidales; family Bacteroidaceae; genus Phocaeicola. The sequence goes on along the minus strand of JAXEBI010000159.1, from coordinate 25,642 downwards.
ACTTATTATTCCCGGTTTGTCTAAGTGCGTTAATAATAAGTTGCTTTTCTGTTTCTTCCTTATTTAAACTTGTATGTCCAACAAGGTCTTGCATTTCATTTTGCGCAGGTTCGTTCAAATCTTCACCCAATTCTTTGAGAGTAATAAATTCACCGTTGGCAAGAAGTGTAGCTCTTTTTACTATATTTTTTAATTGGCGCAGATTACCCGGCCAACTGTATCTTTGTAGTGCCTGACTTGCAGCGGCATCGAATCCGATAAGATTCTTCTCCAGTTCTTTGTTTGCCTGGTCGAGAAAGAAATTGGCAAACAGAAGAATATCTTCCGGTCGGTCTTTTAATGCTGGCATACGTAAGGTAAATTCATTTATTCTATGGAACAGATCTTCTCTGAAGTTACCCTTTGCTATTGCTTCTTTAAGATTTTCATTGGTTGCGCTAACCAGACGTACATCAACCTCAATTTCTTTAGTTGAACCTATTCTTCTTATTCTTCTTTCCTGCAAGGCACGAAGTAATTGTACTTGCACCTCATAGCTTAAGTTACCTATTTCATCGAGGAATAGAGTTCCTCCATTAGCTTCTTCGAATGCACCGACTTTATCTGTCAGAGCCCCGGTAAACGAACCTTTCACATGACCGAAGAATTCGGATGCTGCAAGGTCTTTAGGAATAGATCCGCAGTCTATAGCTATGAATGGTTTGTCGGAACGCTTGCTCAACTGATGTATACGATGTGCTACATATTCCTTTCCTGTACCACTCGCACCATTTATAAGTACCGACATCTGTGTGGGAGCCACGAGATTTACATAGCTGTAAAGCTGATGTGCGGCTTCACTTTCACCTTCTAAAAAGCCTTGTGAATTTTTATTGTTTTCCTTTACATCCTTACTTTTTCCGGATTTTGATTTTGATGAACCTGAAGAAGTGTTTGAATCACTGGTTGTAGAGTTGGCCGGCGAATTATTTGTCATAGCGTTGCCTGCTGGTATGGTATTGGTGGTCTCTATAGCTTCTTTTATTTTCTTGAGCAATTCATCAGGCTGCACTGGTTTTTTTATGTAGTCTGTAGCTCCCTGCTTCATGGCAAGAACAGCATTTTGGATTTCGCCATAGCTTGTCATCATGATAAAAGGAGTATGGTTGCCAAGTTCGCGCATCCAAGACAAGAGTACCATTCCGTCCTGATCGGGCAAGCGCAAATCGGATAGCACGAGGCTGAAATCCCTTGACGATAAGATTTTGCGTGCACGAGCATTTGTTCCAACTGCTTCTACATCGAAGCCTTTCTTACTAAGCCATGTCTTTAGCATTGTAGAGAAAGTCAGGTCATCTTCTACTATTAATATTGACGGAATCATAGTTTTTTAAGTTTATTTCCACAAAGTTAAACGATAATTTCAATCTATAATAGGAATACATTCTTATTTTTATAATAATTATCTATTCTTTGTGATATATTCTGTTTTTTTCTTTCTTTTTGACGTGTAATATGTTTGTGTACAAGTTTCAGAAGAATTCTGATATCATAATTAAAGTACGTGAAATTCCCGTACCGGGTAATTATTGCAGAATCCTTTGGGCTTCCTGAACAACATTTTCAGCAATGACAATGATTTTATGGGCTTTCATCTCAGTTTCTTCCATGTACTCATTTGTATTTCTTTTATTTTCGAGCCACTGTAGCGGAGATATCGCTTCTTCTGCTTCAATCATTGTGAAAGTAGGTAGCATTTTGTGCGCTGTGTTGCATAATAGTTTCATGTCTTTTTCATTTATAGCCATTTTTAGTTTATCAATATTTTTCTGTGTCTCGCTTATGAAAGTACTTATAATCTCTTTTGCTGCATCCTCATCATCCATCGAAAAAGCCGTAAGTGGAGAGAAATTGAACTCATTTTTTATTGATTTATGATTTAGAGTCTCTTTCCCGTGATTATTTTTGTCGTCCGATATGTTGTCAGTAATATCTGTATCGTTGGTTTTTGTTGTATAGCTTATACTATTATTATTACTGTTACTGTTACTGCTGTTCGACATTACTTTGCTTAGTATATTAAACATATCATTTCTATTGAAAGGCTTTTGCAGCATTCCGGCAAATCCCTTACTGATAAAATCACTGTCGCTCAAATCTCCTCTGGCAGTAATGGCAACAACAGGTATATTACCATTCCTTTTCTCCGGCATTTTTCTTATAGCTTCAAGAATCTGGAAACCATTCATGGCCGGCATTTGTATGTCGGTAAAAACTATATCGAATGTATCTTCATTAAGAAGAGCAAAAAGTTCTTCCGGATGTTCGCAACAGCGTATATACGGCTTGTTGCTATTGCTTACATATTCATCAGACGATAAGACATTGTCCACTATAGCTTCAGTGAGTTGCATCTGGATTTTGTCGTCATCTATTATAAGCACCCTGACATTTGCCATTTCTTTATTTGCTGCATCTATATCAGGATTTCCACTCTGCTGAAAAGTATTTCCATTAATTACCTTATTTTCTGTTAGGTTAGCTTTTGCCTCTATAGATTCAACTTTCTGGGTATTTTCTATTTCTACGGCAGGTTCATCTTTTCTTGTGTACGATGGAAGAGGCATACTTACTGTAAAAGTACTGCCTTTACCCACTTCACTTTCTATAGTAATTTTTCCGTTAAGTAGCTCTACAAGTTTTTGAGTTATAGATAATCCAAGTCCAAAGCCTTCCTGTCCCTGGGCACTTCTCAGTCGGGTAAACTCCTTGAAGATTCTTTGCTGCTCTTCCTTATTCATGCCATGTCCGGTATCCTTAACCTTAAATGTAAACTGATTACCTTTGTACTCTGCATTTATGGTAATATACCCTTCGGATGTAAACTTAAGTGCGTTGGAGATAAGATTCTCGACAATTTGTCGTATCCTGAACGGATCTCCCTCCAGTTTAAGCGTATGACTGATATTAAGTTCGAGATTAATAGTCAGATTCTTCTGGCGTGCCAGAGGAAGAAAACAATTATAAATATCTTCAAACAACTGATATGGCTTGAAAAGAACAGGATTCAGGTCCATTTTACCGGCTTCCAGTCTGTGATAGTCAAGAAGTGAAGTAACAAGAGCCAGTAAGTGCTGAGCCGAACTTTTCATATTCGACAGATAGAACTGCTGTCGTTTATCCTCAACAAGTCTGACAAGCAGATCTATATACCCTATAATAGAACCAGCCGGTGCTTTAATATCATGCGTAATGGTAAGCATCAGTTTTTCTCTTGCCACAAGAAGATTCTCGGCATAACTCTTGGCTTTTTCAAGTTCCCTCCTGTAATGATTACTCTTAGTAAGGTCTCTCCATATAATGGCAAAAAATACCAATACCAGAACCAAGGCCAAGACAGAAATACTTGCCATAGTCCATGCTGCGCGTGAACGTATAGCCTGTTCTTGAAGTATTTTCTTTTCGGAAGCTTCCTGTTCATCCTTTTCTATACTCTCCAAAAGCTGGTTTACCCTCTGACTCAGTTTGCTTCCTGCTATTTTCAGATTATTAACCTTCTGACTAAGAGTTTTCAGCTCGTCCTGTCTTGTCTGGAACACTTTATGCTGAATACCAGACAACATCGAAGCTAAAGTATCTATAGGATTATAAGCTTCATCAATAGTATCGGTATATTCTTCCTGAATAACATTATTAACTTCAGTAGAATCGGCTTTTCCGGGAGAGAAAACATCGGCAACCCTTCTGAAAAAACCTTTACGCTCATGCCGTATGGTATACGTATTATGTCTTGTGATAACCCTTCGTTTTACCTGTGTTTTATTAATCAGCGAGTCATGCTGTTGGAGCATACTGTCAAGCTGTTCTCTATAAATCTGGTCGGTAGGAGTCTGTTGCATAGCCTCCATTACAGCAATCATGTTTCTGCTTTTATTATATAGTAAAGTTCTAACCGTGTCGAGTCTGGCCTTTTGCAGAGTATCCGTGAGCAGGCTTTGCAAGGTATCAATACACAGATGAACTTCTTTCATTGCCTTAGAATACGCCCTGTATTCGTGAGATTTACCCACCCTCAGAGCCTGTCCTATAACCTCAGTCTCATATAATTTCGTGATGATATTATGTGTAGTACGCCGGCGGTTGTTAATATTCTCCTCCAGTCCTGTAGGTTCTGTTAGCAGAGACATCTGTTCGTATATATAGCCTATGGCACCAAACATAAGTGCTATTACTATTATATATCCGAATGCTATTTTTGTTGATGTAGAAAGCATAGGTTAGGCAGTTATAGGGTGGGGTTAAACTTTTATGATTCTATTATATTTTTCTGCTGATTAACATTGCTGTTCTCTTCCTGAATCTCAGCCAGTACATTATGCCTGCACTTGTAAGTCCGAATGGGAAAGCCATCCATACTCCAACCAGACCTCCGTCGAGAACAAATCCAAACAGATATCCGGCTGGTAATGATATTACGAAATACGCTATAAACGCATAAAGAAGCATTGGCTTTACATCTGCTATACCTCTGAGTGAATTTGCAAAGTTAATCTGCAAAGCATCTCCAAACTGATATAGCAGGAAAGGAATGATAGCCTGTGCAACCATCATACTTACTGCTTCACTGTCGGTAAACCATCCGCCAATATGATTTCGAAGCAGGAAAATAGGAACTCCAGTCATAACAAGCATAAACAGTGTTATATGAAAACCATAATTGGCCGTTTTGCGTACATTCTCAATATCTCCTTGTCCGTAGAAATTACTGATTCTTACAGAAACAGCAGCTCCCATACCATAATACATCATGAAGCACACTTGCGAAACAGCCATCATAATCTGGTAGGATGCAAGCTCCATACTACCAAGCCAGCCTATCATAATGGCACTGAGGCTGAATGAAGCGGTTTCCATTCCCATCTGTCCGGCAATAGGCCATCCAATACGGTTAAGCTCATAGAAGTCGGATTTATTAACCTTTCCTTTCAAGAATCCCTCTCTGAACTCCTTGTATCTGTCTGTCAAGAAGAAAATAATGATATAAACCACTACCATAATAATACGGGAAGACAGGGTAGAGATACCGGCACCGACCAATCCAAGTTCCGGCATTCCCAACTTACCATATATAAGAATATAGTTTCCTACAATATTCAGGATATTGCCCGACAACAGAATCCACATTGATATTCTGGTATCGGTAATACCATCAGAAAACTGCTTGAAACCATTGAACCACAAGACAAAAGGTATTGATATCAGCAATACCATGAAATAAGGCTTTATATAAGGAATGAGTTCTTCCGGCTGTCCCAGTCTTTCTATATTCAGATATATCATAGTCATGACAAATCCTACCAGCAAAGCCATTACAGTATTTGCTGCAAGGCTGTTTTTAAGTGAACGCCCCACATCAGAAGTCTTGCCTTGTCCGAAAAGACTTCCCACTATTGGTGTCAGTCCATACGAAAACCCTGTACTGAAAATAATAGCGAGATTAAATACATTATTTACAAAACTTGCAGCAGCCAATTCTGTGGTACTATGATGTCCAATCATAAGAGTATCGGCAAAGCCCAAAATGATAACCCCAATCTGTCCGATGACGATTGGAATTCCCAAAGAAAGCAAAGTTCGGTAATGTTGTTGCAGTTTCATTATTCGGATTATTTATTTAATTCTGAACATTAATTTAACTCTGGATATTAATTTAACTTTGAATATTAACTTAACTTTGAGTATTAACTTAACTCTGAACGGTTATTTATCTCCTGTATTACCTTCATCCTCTATTTTGTCTGTTCCTTCGTTCTTCATATAATAGAGGACACAACAATTTTCGGGAACAAAGCATTCCTTACATGTCTGTTTAATTTGTGCAGCTGATACAGAACGGTATTTCTCAACTTCTGAGTTTATATCTTCAGCCTTGCCGAGCAATTCAAAGAAAGCAATATTCGTTGCCACATTCAGATAATTGATATTATTGAAAATCTGTTCACTTTCATATCTGTTCTTAACCTTCTCAAGTTCATGCTCATCTATCGGCTCGGTTTTCATTTTCTCGAGTTCATCCCATACCGCCTTCTCCGCCATTTCAAGGCTTACACCGTTATTAGGTTTACCTGTTATGTGAAAAAGTCCATCGTCGATACTTCCGGAAATATATGCATCAATAGAAGTAAATATCTTTTTATCCTGGACCAGATTCTGCACTAATCTTGAAGAACGTCCGTTTGACAATATATCTGAAATCATATCAAATGTATAATAATCCATGTTCAGTCTGTCGCACATGTGGAATGCCATGTAAAGAGTATCTACCGGAACATTTCTATGTACAGTCATTCTTCTTATTTCATTCTGTTTTTCCTCTTTAGGCAAATCTCTTGTCTTTACATTTCTTGATGGAATATCTCCAAACCATTTTTTTGCCAGGCGTACAGTTTCCTCAAAAGAAATATGTCCGCTAACTGCAAGAATGGCATTATTGGGAGCATAAAACCTATAAAAGAAATCCTTCACCTCTTCCATTGTGGCATTTGCTATATGAGCAATTTCCTTTCCTATTGTAGGCCACTGGTAAGGATGCTTTTTGTAAGCCATGCTTCGGATAAGATGAGAAGTATCACCATAAGGCTGGTTGAGATTTCTTTGTTTGAACTCCTCTATAACCACCTGTCGCTGTACTTCAAGACTCTTTTCACTGAATTCAAGGCTGAGCATTCTGTCGCTTTCAAGCCAGAAACCAACTTCAATATTCTGATGAGGCAGTGTGATATAATAGTTGGTTATATCATTGTTTGTCCACGCATTATTTTCGCCTCCGGCATTTTGCACTGGAGTATCATAGTCAGGGATATTAACAGACCCGCCAAACATAAGATGCTCGAACAAGTGTGCAAAACCTGTATGCTCAGGATCCTCATCTCTGGCCCCTACGTTGTACAACAAGTTGAGGGCGACCATTTGGGTAGAGTCGTCCTCACTGTGCACAATACGCAGGCCGTTTTCAAGTTTATAACGGTTTACGTTTATCATATTAATATGTAAAAATCAGAAGCAATATCTATAATAAGAATATCTATAAGAATATATAAAAGATAATTCAGCTTTACATTTATTATTCCACAACAGTAGCTTTGATGATACGGATATCAACTTTAGGACGATCAGCACGGTTGGTACCAACCTGTTCTATTTTTTCTACCACATCCATTCCGTCAACTACTTCACCGAATACAGTATAGGCACCATCAAGATGAGGAGCACCTCCCACCGATGTATACGCTTCAATCTGCTCCTTAGTATACTTCAGTGCAGGTTCTTTATCTACAATACTGCGTGCCTGAGCCTCAAGAGAGTCCTGAAGTTCAAGAAGTCCTTCAGTATCATTGGCCTTACGCATTTTGTAGATTTCTTTCATGTGTTTACGAGCGAGATTATTGAAAACCTCCTCAAGACGCGCCTCATTCATATGATTCTCCATATTAATCATCTGAGCTTCACTGAATTTTCTTCCGGTTACTATATAAAACTGACATCCGGAAGACGCTCTTTCAGGATTAACCTCATCACCCTGTCTGGCTGCTGCAAGAACACCTTTCTTGTGGAAAAACTTAGGATTAAATTCGGCTGGTATAGTATATCCTACATCACCGTTGCCTAAAGTAGTGGTATCTGTTGCAGTTTTACTTTGAGGATCGCCGGCCTGAATCATGAAATTCTTTATAACGCGGTGAAACAAAGTACTGTCGTATACACCCTCTTTAGTAAGTTTGATAAAGTTATCTCTGTGTTTGGGAGTCTCGTTATACAACTTAACTGTTATGTTACCCATAGTAGTTTCCAAACACACTAATGTTTCATTTCCTTTTTCCATATTATTGTCTTTTTTTGTATTACCTCCTGTGCATGCAGACATGCATAAAATCATTAAAGAAAGTAGAATAAAAGCTTTTCTCATTATTGTTGGTTTTTCGGTAAATTAAAATTATGATACAATGATTTACATGTATTTTGCAAAGTTATAAATAAAACACACACAAAAGTATTAAACCTCCCTAATAATACATATTATACATATATTTATGATAAAGAGCATTTAGAAAGGATATCCTATTGCGAAATGTAATCCCAGTCCATCCTTGAATTTTGGAATGTTATAATATCCTTTTTTACTTGTATCGTATGGCACATGCAAGGCAATACCCATATCAAGTCGCAGAACAAGAAAATCAAGATCATATCTTATACCTACTCCTGTGCCTAACGCTATACTGTCGAAAAATTTGTCGAGAGTAAATTTTGCGTCAGGTCGTGCTTCATCCTCCCTAAGCAACCATACATTACCGGCATCCAGGAAAACAGCTCCATTTAAGCTACCTCCGGCAAAGTTGGACATCATTCTGAATCTGTATTCAAGATTAGCTTCAAGTTTTATATCACCGGTCTGGTCGACATAAGAGTAAGTGCTGCTTTCTGCCGGATGATATCTTCCCGGACCAATTGAACGTATGGTGAATGCACGGATACTGTTGGCACCACCCACATAAAACTGTTCGCTATAAGGAGCGATGGTCTTATTACCGTATGCCCAGATTATTCCTCCCATTGCACGAAAAGCCAACTGGTTATTATCATTGAAGTAATGCACATTCCTGACTTCAGAAGAATACTTCAGAAACTGTGCGAAAGGAGTTCCAAGCAGTTTCTTGTTTTTCTTGCCAAAACTCTGTCCGAATGCGGCATACACAAGCGAAGTAACATTTCCGGCACTTGAAATAGAATTCTCCCACCACAGTCTGTTGGCTTTCTTGCGGTAAGAATTATCATAAGTAAAAGTATACGTAAGCGAAGGAATAAACTGGTCGTCGAGACTATAGAACAACATTGGATTCTGTCCGGCTATAGAATCAAACTGTGCAGTACGATGCTGCAGGGTATTAAAAGAAAGATTAAGAGGAGTAACCGTATGCTTCATACTCCTTTTAGGCTGGAAACTGTAAGAAACAGTACCACCGAACGACAACATCTTGAAATACCTTGCTCTATTAATCTGTTCGGCATACAACTTGAAGTTTGTATTAGAAGGAAACCTGAACGGATCAACCCTGTTTCTTATCCATGGAAGAATAAGACGCGGAAATTCGAGTGAAAGCGCTGTACCCAATTCATATGAATTCATAACAGAACTTTCGCCGTCTACGGTAGAACTTGTCTGCCATTCGTACGATCCTCTAAGCTCGAAATTAAGTGATGCCCCCATTCTTTGGAAATTCTTTTTCGACAGACTGAATTTCGCACCCGGTCCGGTCTGCTTTGTATCCTTAGTCTTAAGATTAAATTCCAGTTCACTGTCGTAAGGCAAATCAAACATAGAGTTTACCACTATATCCAGTGTATCAGTACCCTTTCTTGGTATATAAGAAAATTCATTATACTTGAACACACCCAATCGTGCCAGTGCTTCCTGAGTATAATCTTGTCTTATCTGCGAATAAGATTCCCCGCTTCTGTATAAGAATCTTTTTCTAAGTACTCCATATTTCAATCCAGGTCTTTTACCATGATAATGAACAGTAAAATCTCTTGCCTTAATGGAATCTGTAGGACGCTCACCATTATGTCCTATAAGATTTACAGTAGTATTTCCTATATAATACATTTTCTTTGCATCATCCGGAACACTCTTTCTTGGTGTAACTTTTAAGTTTACATATCCTGAGCGTATAAGCGTATCGGCAAGAAAAGTAATGAACTCACTTCTATAAAAGTAATATCCGTTGTTCTTAAACAGTTTTACTAATCTTTCTCTTTCTTCATTAAGCTTAGTCACATCAAAATGGTCACCGGGTTTGATAATCCTTTCATCATAATGTTTCTTTATAAGCGAATCAGCACGTCCTGTGAAACCCTCATAAATAACAGTATCCAAATAATACGGACGCCCCATATCAATGTTATAGCTTAATTTTACGGCCCTTGGATTCTTTGTACTGTCCACTGTATACGTAATCTTTCCGTCGAAGAAACCATAATCATGCAGAAGATTTGAACCAATCTTGATACGTGTTTCAGGATTTACTGAAGAAACCAGTACAGGCTTGGCTGCAAATTTATTGAAGATAAGCTTTCCCAACCCCTTCTCATATTTCTGGAAACTATTGTAAACCCACAATCCGAAAGGAATAGGAATTCTGAGTGTCGCACTTCCAAAAAATGAATTATTTGGCGCCACACTGATGGCAGCGTTAACTTCTTCCAAAGCCTTGTTGCCCGTTTCGCTGATATCTTTATTGCTGACATTTACTTTATTGATACCAGTATATAAAGTTTCGCCTTCCGGAAGATTCTTTGTGGTAGAGCAAGAAACTGCTGTCAAAGCAATTATAGCCAGTAATAATATATCATTTATTCTTATTTTCATCATCATTTTCGTTATTGTTGTTCTTTTCATCATCATTTTGGTCTTCTCTGTTTCTTTCCCTTTCTCTTTTGTTTCTTCTGAAAATAAACAGTTCGCCAAGTTTGCTTACTTTCTTTTTGAGAACAATACCGGCACCGGTTTCTGTAACTTCACCTTCAAGAACATTGGCATATTTCTTGTCGTGGAATAGTTTGACATATCTTGTACCGCTATTATCGAGCCTGTATTCAAGAGAAACATTATCTATAAATGATTCATCCCTGCTGGCATTGTTACCGGTAGAAATCTTACCACCTATAACAACTCTTACCCTGTTGTTCCAGAATCTTTTAGCAAACTGGAAGTTGTAATCAGTACGGGAAGCACCTGTTTCAGCTTCATTTGTCGTTTCCATACCTACATTCAGGTCGATAGACTTAAGCGCGCTTCCTGCTATATTATTGATTTCACTTTGCAGGAACGAGTTCAAGGCACTGTTTGCATCAAGATTACCACTCGAATTATCAGAAAGATACATACCCGTAACCAGCATAGTAACGGCAATCTTGTTTTTCTGTGAAGGTGACATTGCAGCAAGTTCATTCTGCATACTTCCGTCTTCCGGAGCTTCAACAGTAAATGTAAATCCCAAGTTCTCGAGTCTGTTAGTAATATTTACTCCCACATCGAAACTTACCATTCTTGAACTTTGTCCCTCCTGTGCTACCGATGAACGAATCCTTTCGTAAGCTTTAATATTAAGATTAGGATTCATGATATTACCTGTCCATTCTATATAACTGCCTTCCTTTATCTGGAAAGTTTTAAGTGGGATAACAGGCAATTCGTATTTCATTTCGCCACTCATAAGAGAATATCTGCCGTTGAGATACATATTACCGTCGGGAGTATACTGGAAAGCAAGGTCTCCGCCTCCTTCCACCTGCATATAGTTACTTCCACTTTCATTGATATCTACTTTACACTGAACAGCCTGATCTATATGTAAGTTCATAAGCATATCAATACCACCAAGAGATATTTGCGGAATAACTCTTTGGCCGGCTGTTGTAGTATCGCTGAAATTCACGAAAGTGACAGTTTCATTCAGACGGTCTTCCACTGTAAGAGGTGAGTCCTTAAGTATGTACGTAAAGTTACTGCTTCCTAAAATATTGGCATTACCCTTCACGGCCAGCCTGTCGGGATTACCCTTAATGGTAGTATTCAGGTCGATATACATTTTTCCGTATACCAATGAGTTCTTGGTTTTCTTACCGTTAAACAACTCAAAGTTGCGTGCTGTCATTCTAAGGTCCATCATCATATCAGACATATTGGTGAAATTGATATTACCATCAATTACATATGGAGACTTACCTTTAGAATAAATCTTGTATTTATCGAAGATCAGCTTGTTACCGGTAATATTTATAGTCTTGTTTTCGAATCTTAAATTCATTGAAGTCATAGGAACATCAATATACACACTGTCGAGTCCTATATTTCCGTTTATTGCCGGATTATCGGCAGAGCCGTCAAGACTCATTTTCCCGTCCACATAACCGTTTACCACAGCCAGGTCTCTCGAAACAAAAGCATTTGCAAGATAAAGCGGAAAATGTTCGAGACTTAAGTTCGCGCTTATCTTATCTTTTTCATTTACTGTCTGCGCACTGATATACGAACCGTTTATTCCTGCTACATTAACATCATTTCTTGAAATAAATCCGTCTATATGATGTTCATTGTTTTCTTTAGGAAGATACACAGCACTCATAGCCCAGTTGCCGAGCGGTTCCTTATAATAAGCAAGTCCGTCAATTCTGCTTTCCACAGATGCCATAGTCATATTATCAGCACTTACTATATAATGTCCTTCTGCATTAATTTCTCCTTCTATGTCGGGCATATAAGGCAGAATCCTCTTAAATTCACCTATATTCAAACGGTTTATGGCAACCGATACATCCTGCATTACTGTAGAATCCGGAGTAGAATATATATTCAGTCCGGTTCTGTTGTCGTCATACAGGCTCATATCTGCATAAATTCTTCCTTTTTCGTTCAGGTAGATATAATTGTTCTTGTTTACGTTAAAGTTTCTGTAAACCAAGATAGGATTATCGGGTATGATATGTACACTTATACCTTTTTCCTGAAGAACGGTACGAAGTCCGATAAGAGCACCGGTCTCTTTCTTTTCGTTGGTATATTTAGCCATAATCTGAGCGTCACTCTTATTGATTTCACCATCGAGAGTAATATCAAAAGCTTCCTGATATTTGGTCTTGTTGGCTTTCACCTCACCTCTAAGTACTATTTGGGCTGTATCCTGCACCGACTTGAAAGATATTGAGTCAAGTTGCAGACTGTCAGTCTTAAGGCCATAAAGGTAAGCCGAGCCGTTCAGCCCTTTTTCGGGAGAAGTGTTGAAACTCATATACAACTTCTTGAATCCTATGTTCCTTGTTTCCAGCATATTGGCAAACGGGTTGTCATCACCCGAAAGAATCCTGAAGTTTGTTTCAGGCAATAAAGTTCTCCATTCGGCCTGATCTATAGATCTTTCTTTCCATTGTCTTTCTACAATCCTTGAGATTTTATCAAGGTTGGCAGAAATTCTGTCAATACCACTTGTAGTTCTGAATAAGAAAGTAAGGTCGCCCGAATTGATATAACTGCGCAGCGAGTCTTCGGCCATGGCAACTCCCATGTTCAAGTCCTTGGTATGGAATGTCTTGTCGGGAGTTATCAGGCTGATATTCTTGACAGATGCTTTAAGAGAGTGTCTTTTCTTAAGATCTGACTTTACATCCACATTAATATTCTGGGCAATCTTGAGCTGATTATCTGTAAGCCCCATAGCATACAGGTCAAAACGGCGGATGGCAGCATTAAGACTGGCAGAGATACTGTTCTTGCTTAAACTTGCTTCAAGTATGGTAGAAATATCCATCAGATTGTCCGAAATCCCAAGTTCGGCTTTAGCCAATCCGTCTTTAAGTCCGGCAGTAAGTTTCATTCCGGAGTAAACACGTTTTCCATATCTGAAGTGTGGAACAGACGCATTCAGTTCCATAGTTGTGCTGTCTGACATAAAATCGAATCCTTTCCCGTTTGCATCGATATAAGCAGACAAAGTAAACAAAGAATCTTTAGGCAGAAAATTGTGAAGATCAAGATTGCTTACATTTAGTCGTGCATTATATTCGTTTGTCTTAGGTGCAAGAGAAGCCGAAACAGAAACCTTACCATCGGCCTGCAGCATTTCAATATCAGAATATACAGAATCACTGTTCATGCCGGCTATTCCGTTTATTACAGTTCCTGAAGGAACAACCGCGTCACCGAGGAATGCTCTTGCAAATCTTAAGTCCTCAAACTCACCTTTCATTCCGATATGTGCATTGCGGCCAATACTGTCTAAAACATTACTGACCTCACCTTCGGAAGAAAAGCGGATATGTCCTGGAATTGATAAAGACAATGTGGTGAGCTTTAGAGAATTAAGGCTTCCATCTATTCCGGCGCGAATCTGTACTGGAACTGGAGGGAAATTTATCTTGAAATCCTCCGGCAAGTAGGGTATGAACTTAAAAATATCATTTTTACCGATATCAGCCATAAGGCGCGCATTTATACTACCGTCATTATTAATGTTAGACAGACTCCAGTCGGCCGATGCGCTAAGACTTATATACGAATCGGGTGTCTTTATTTCCAGTCCCGGAATTTTTATTACGTCATCATTAGCTATAAGATTACCTTTAGAGCTTATAATCTCCAGACCAGACCTCTCTTTAAGATCGAACTTATGAATCTTGGCCTGAATCTTGTTTCCGCAATAATAAATAGAATCGAGCTGAACATTAATATTGTTGAATGAAATATGCGACGGATCAAACCCCTCCACAGCAGGCGATTTACCTACATTATATTCGGCTGCAGAGCTTTTTATAATGAATTTATTTACAGAATATGCCGAATTCTGCAAGTCCACCAAACCATCCCTCAAAGAAGCATTTCCTATATTAAGATGAGTGTCCATACTGTCGTCGGGCATTTGTAATGCAAACGAAACATTATTCAGATCAGCCTTTTCGAGCTTTATTTTCCATAAAAGAGGTGAACTCGAAGTGGTATCACTTTGAGTACTGTCTTGAATGCTCATCCACAGATGAGTATTCTTTAGTCTGACATTATTTATAATAGCAGTTTCCGGATTCAGGGCAACCCCATGAGAATCAATGAAGAAATCCCCTAAATTACCTACTATCTTCATTCCCTCTATCAGATTCCGTGTATTAAGATAGGCATCGTTAAGCTCAAGTCCGTCGAGTTCTATTTCCTTCTTGAACAAAGGCTTAAGTTGCACTTTTACAGTAAGTTTGTTTACATCGAGCACAGTATCTGCTTCCTGTGAAATTACTGCGTCATGAACTACGAGGTTAAGCGGAAACGACAGTGAGATACGTTTTATACTGATGTCCATACCTGTAGCTTCAGATGCGATATCAGTAGCCTTTCCCACAATAAAGTTTTGTACCGGAGGTATATATATAAGTATTGATAATATAATAAACAATGCAAACGGAATGGCAATGACAATACCCGTCCATTTAAAAAATTTCTTCATATTTAGTGTTTTGTTTTATGAATGCGAATATATAAAAAAATAACCTAACAAGAATATATTTTACATGATAAGTCTTCAATTCACAATAAATGTTTACCTTTGCAGTGTTACTAACTTTTAAATATAACTTATGAAACCAACATTATTTGTATTGGCAGCCGGAATGGGTAGTCGTTACGGTGGCCTGAAACAGCTTGACGGACTTGGTCCTAACGGCGAAACTATTATGGACTATTCTATTTTCGATGCTATCCGTGGCGGATTCGGTAAAATCGTATTCGTAATCCGTAAAGACTTCGAAGAAGATTTCCGTAAGATCATCATCAGCAAGTATGAAAATCATATTCCTGTAGAAGTAGTATTCCAGGCGCTCGATAATCTTCCTGCAGGATACACTTGTCCAGAAGGCCGTGTAAAACCATGGGGTACAAACCATGCAGTTCTTATGGGTAAAGATGTAATCAAAGAACCATTTGCAGTAATCAATGCCGATGACTTCTATGGAAGAGACAGCTTTGCAGTATTGGGCAAATATTTGTCAGAACTTCCTGAAGGTTCTAAAAACAAATACAGCATGGTAGGTTTCCGTGTAGGTAACACTTTGTCAGAAAGTGGTTCAGTAGCACGCGGCGTTTGCTCTGCTAATGAAGAAGGCAACCTTACAACAGTTGTTGAACGTACTGAAATTATGCGTATCAACGGTGTAGTAAGCTACAAGGACGAAAACGGCGAATGGGTAGGTATCGAAGATAACACACCTGTATCAATGAACATGTGGGGATTCACTCCAGACTACTTCAAGTATTCTGAAGACTACTTCACTGAATTCCTTGATGCAAACAAGGATAATCTTAAGGCTGAATACTTTATCCCATTGATGGTAAACAAACTTATCAATGAAAACACAGCTACAGTTAAGGTTCTTGATACAACTTCTAAGTGGTTTGGTGTAACTTATGCAGCCGACCGTCAGAGTGTTGTTGACAAAATCCAGGCTTTGGTTGATGCCGGTGAATATCCTTCAAAATTGTTTTAATTGAGAAAGTAAGTCTACAGTGATGTAACTTATATGTCTTTTAATATATTTTCTAAGTTAAAACAGATTAGTTTATATTAAATTTTAGCGGATTGCATTTATACAATATTTCCCTGAAAGTTGTATAACCAATGCAATCCGCTTTTTTATTTATTGCCTTTAATCTTATCTGTTATTTTTTATCTTTTATTGTCCCGCCTTACTTGACTTTTATATTATATACAGGCTGCCGTTTTTCTTTATCCAGAGGAACTGCCCTGTATTTCACTTTTGTGAAATCAATCTCATTCAGACTGATACTTCTTATCTCACTGTTATACATTGTTCTGAAGTATATTTTCAGATTATTCATGTCGGTGGCCGAAGTCCATTGGGTAGCACTTGGAATATCAACAGGTTTCTGATTCTTCGAAAATTCTATTCCTATAGGTATATCAAAATTGTTCAGAATCTGGAAACCTTGCAGTACAGTCTCTTCCGAAGTATTCAACACAGGTGCTGTAGACTGATAGAATGCCGCTCTCACAAACCTTGAAGGAGGTGTTACATCTCCTGGAATACCGAGGAATCCGCTCCCTGCACCGAATTGAGACAATTCAGTATTTCCGAGTTTCTGTGATGGGGCAGATCCCGGGAACAGATTGACATAATTGTTAAGGTTGGTCATCTGCCAGTTAAAATCTGGTGAATTAGTAAGCACGCCAAGCTCATTTTCATAGAATACCGGTTTACCGTCTATAATTTCAAGAACTATTTGGCGTCCTGTAGTATCGGCAAATCTCCAGTGTACAGTCGAAGCTCTCGGGTCAATAGCTATAACATGAACCTTTTCTATTATATTTTTCACTTCTTCCACATTCCGGCATTCTCCCAATATCAAAGAAACCAATTGAAGGTCGGCTATACTATTATCTTTGTTCTCTGCGTTATATTCTTCATATCTGCCATATTTAGGGAAATAGAACAGTCCGGCAGACAGTCCTTTTTCGTTAAGCCCTTCTGCTATAAATTCCTTCTGTTCTACAGCCAGTCCCACATAACCGTATTTGGCTGTAAACTTCATTCCGTCTGTTCCGTTTGGAATGTACGACTGTGCGGTATACCCTCTTGGTACAATGACATACTGGCTGTTTAAATCACTGCCTCCCCATTCAATGGTTCTTGCAAGAATTTTAGTGCTATCCTTTGCTGTAAGAGTAATACCTGTACATGCGTTAGCATCAATGCTGCCCGATATTATCGCTGCGGCAGCTACGAACATTGTTATAATTTTGCTTTTCATAATCCGAAAATGTTATATTTGTATTATATCTCTGATTACTCGTTTTTATTTGTCTGTTATTTTCAAACTCATGTTTTTATCTATAAACATTATATTAAGGAACTTTGTTGGCTGTTTTCTCAAAAATAATAACTTTCTTGATAAAAATCAATAATAAAGGGGATTTATACAAATTGATTTTACATTGGTACATAATAAAAGACAAAAGAAATTTTCACTTTTATGAAAAAACATTAAATTTGAAAGTGAAAAACTATATACCTTCCTATATTCTACAGATGTGTAAAATAATTCCGTATAAAACATAAAACCATTATTATTAATATCATGAAAAAGCTAATAAAGAAAGCGGTGGCTATACTGATAGGCATAAATGTCTGTGCCTGTAGCAATGTTGAAGACAGGGTAACACCTGCCATTCCGTCCGACCCGGAAATAGAAGCCAATATCCGTGAATGGTTAAGTAAAATGACTCTCGAAGAAAAGGTCGGCCAGATGTGTGAAATAACAATCGATGTAGTAACCGATTTTGAAGCGAGCAAGAAACAAGGCTTTACACTCGATGAGGCTATGCTCGATACGGTAATAGGCAAGTATAAAGTAGGTTCTTTACTTAACGTACCGTTGAGTATAGCCCAGAAAAAAGAAAAATGGGCTGAGACAATAAGAATTATTCAGGAAAAGTCCATGAAAGAAATAGGAATACCATGTATCTATGGAGTCGACCAGATACATGGCACCACATATACATTAGACGGAACTATGTTTCCGCAGGGAATCAATATGGCTGCCGCGTTCAATCGTGAGCTTACCCGTAAAAGTGCAGAAATATCTGCTTACGAAACCAGGGCATGTTGTATACCTTGGACTTATGCTCCCGTATTGGATTTAGGACGTGACCCGCGCTGGCCACGTATGTGGGAGAATTACGGTGAAGACTGCTATGTAAATTCTGAAATGGGCAAGGCTGCAGTTTCCGGTTTTCAAGGAAACAACCCCAACAACTTAGGTGAATATAACGTGGCCGCATGCTTAAAACATTATATGGGCTATGGCGTTCCGGTATCGGGAAAAGACCGTACACCTTCATCAATATCTCTCAGTGATATGCGAGAAAAACATTTCGCTCCTTTTATGGAATCTGCACGAAACGGAGCATTAAGTGTAATGGTAAATTCAGGTGTCGACAACGGAATTCCTTTTCATGCAAACAGGGAACTGCTTACAGAGTGGTTGAAGGAAGACCTGAACTGGGATGGCATGATAGTAACCGACTGGGCTGACATTAATAATTTATATTCACGCGATCATATAGCATCATCCAAAAAAGAAGCTATAAAAATAGCCATCAATGCCGGAATAGATATGTCGATGGTTCCATACGAAGTAAGTTTCTGTACATATCTGAAAGAGCTGGTTGAAGAAGGTGAGGTTCCTATGAGCCGTATTGATGATGCCGTTTCACGAGTATTGCGTCTTAAATATCGTCTCGGACTATTCGATAACCCTTATTGGAACATAAATAAATATGATAAATTCGGTTCAAAAGAGTTTGCCGATGTAGCACTTAAGGCAGCAGAAGAATCTGAAATTCTTCTTAAGAACGAAGACGATATTTTACCTTTAAGAAAAGGAACGAAGATATTTCTTACCGGGCCGAATACAAATTCTATGCGTTGTTTGAATGGAGGCTGGTCTTACAGTTGGCAGGGAGATCAGGCCGATAGATGTGCCGTCCAATATAACACCATATATGAGTCGTTATGTAATAAATTCGGAAAAGAAAATATCATTTATGAAGCTGGAGTGATTTATGATTCCGAAAATAATGGTAACTGGTGGGCAGAGAATGCTTCTGCTATAGGCAAGGCCGTATCAGCATCATCAAGAGCAGATGTGATTATAGCATGTATAGGCGAAAACTCATATTGTGAGACTCCTGGAAACATTACCGACCTCACATTATCTGAAAACCAGCGTAATTTAGTAAAAGCATTGTCAAAAACCGGTAAACCGATAATTCTGATACTAAATCAAGGTCGTCCGCGTATAATCAATGATATAGAACCTCTCGCAAAGGGAATAATCAATATTATGCTTCCGGGCAATTATGGTGGAGATGCCCTGGCTAATCTGATGTCGGGAGAGACCAATTTCAGTGCCAAGATGCCATTTACATATCCTAAATATGTAAATGCCTTTGCTACATACGATTATAAACCTTGTGAAAGTATGGGGCAAATGGGAGGTAATTATAATTATGATTCGGTAATGGATGTTCAATGGCCTTTTGGATACGGATTGAGTTATACCGATTATGAATATAGCAATTTGAAAGTAGACAAACCTTCTTTTACAGCCGATGATGAAATTACTGTAACAGTAGATATTAAGAATACAGGTAAAATGCAAGGTAAGGAAGTTGTATTACTTTATTCAAAAGATCTTGTGGCAAGCAGTACCCCAGATAATATTCGTTTACGTAACTTTGAGAAAGTATCCTTGAATCCGGAAGAGAAAAAGACTGTAACGATGAAGATTCATGGAAGCGATCTTGCATTTGTAGGATATGACGGAAAATGGCGTCTTGAAGCCGGAGATTTCAAGTTGAAATGTGGAAATCAGTGGGTTGATTTGAAATGCATGGAAACAAAAGTATGGGATACTCCCAATAAATAATAAGAAGAGTATTTAAGATAAGGTTTCCTTATCTTGAAAATTTATCTTGAGAATAAATTTTAGTTTACACCTGTTGCCAGAGAAAAGCAACAGGTGTATTTATTATAGGCTTGAATATATTTGTTAGTATGTTATTAAGTGTCGATAATATTTTACTATACAAAAGAATAATGTTCTAATATACCAACACGACAACCGGGTTGTCATCTTCACCAATATTCAGAAGCGTAGCAAAGGCTTTATTTCTCTTTTCTTCCGGGTTTTCATCGAAGAAATTAATAACATCTGCTGCTTCTACCATTTGAGCGTATTCACCTTTTTCACTGCAAGTATTTGGCTTGAAATCCATGAATCCGTTAATATCATCAGTAAATCCATTTTCCTCTTTATTCATATGAGTAGTGCCTGATGATTTATCATAGATACCATTAAGAGTTTTGCTCAGTCCCTCTGCACACTGGAAAAATAACTTCTGTTTGCTTTCAAGTAAGAAAATTGGTATAAGTTTTCCGTCGGATTCATCCTCGCTCCAGCGCTCTTTGTATTTAATACCATATTCTCCCAAATGAAATACAGCCCACGGTTCCAGTTTTTTTGTGGCAGATACATTATAAATAGTATCATTAAATGCCTCCTTGAATCTCAATTCTCCGTCTTGTTCCCATAGTGAAGTAGGATTTAGAATTCCTATTGAAGAGGTACCATCTTTGAATTTACTTATAATAGTACCAGCATTTCCCAACATAAAGACATTAATAGATGCTATGTCGCTTACCTCCATAGAAGGTAATGTTGGTAAAACGCTGCTTATGGTATCAATAAGCATACCGTTTTTAGTAAAGAAAGCCAACGCACGATTATGCTTGTTAAGTTGTGCTATATTGTGATAATGTCCTACAAGTAGTGTATCAAGAAAGGCAAAACTTGAGGGTATGGATGGGGGAGTGGTTATTGTTACCTTTCCATGATATATGCCTTTCATGTCATATCGCTGTAGTTGGTCAGGTTGCCTGTTGAAATAAAGCATACCATCCGACTTATTGT
This sequence comes from Phocaeicola sp., assembly GCA_034094155.1. Classification (GTDB taxonomy): domain Bacteria; phylum Bacteroidota; class Bacteroidia; order Bacteroidales; family Bacteroidaceae; genus Phocaeicola. Next base: position 4,575 of record JAXEBI010000159.1, on the reverse strand, counting down.
AACTTGGCAGGTTCGAACTGTAACCTTGCGGATCATCTCCGGTATGTCCGATGGTATTGAGAAAATTGCCTGTTTCTTTGTCAAAGCAATACACAGTATTATTCGACAGAACAAGAATTCTGTTTTCAATGATTTTTATTTTAGGTTTGTTGCCTATAAGACAAGAGTCTGTAGTTTCCAAAGGCAAATAGCGTATATTTGAGCCAAGTTCAGAAACTTTAAGTTCTGTTTGTTTGGCAGCTGCACTTTCTATATCAATTACAGTCAGAGTGTTATCTGCCTTCTGTGATGTGGGCTGGCATGAAATCATCATACTGGCAGTACATATTGTACCTATGGCATATATCCATTTCATATTCATTTTTTTTATTTATAAAATGCTTATATTTATATGGTTATTATTTAATCTCTGTAAAGATAAAGATTATTTATGAATGTCCGGTCCAGATATGGATAATACTTTTTTCGATATTAAGTAAAATCAATTTAAACTTCAGATAGTGTTATACCGTCCGACTTGAATCGTACGGTTGTATCACTTAAGTCGTACGGTTGTATCACTTAAGTCAGACGGTTGTACGACTTAAGTCGTACGGCTGTACTATTATAATCAAACTATCCGTCTGATTTCAGAATTAAGGACTTATAAGATTCTGAAATGGGAGCGAGGAAGTTGAAGAATCAAGCCATTTTAGTATGATAAGATAAAAAACTCTTTTATGGTTACTTGATTACATCCAAATAAGAGTGATAGAGGAATATAGAAAAGAAAAAGGAATCCTTCCTCCTCCACAGTTAGCTGTGGCTTCATGGATTGTAGCCGGACATTGTGTCAATGCGATGTACAATCTATAGACCTGATGCTGTTTTTTTATATTTCCTGTATGCTGAATCTGAGAAAATTCTGAGAATTTATATGCTAACCATTTGAATATTAGTTATGTATCAAATCATCAGAATTCCTTCAGTTTTTTATTCTTTATTTTTTGTTACTTTTGTAGAAAGAATAACAAATATAAGCAAATGAAAAAAAGTAATTAAAGTATTAGTAATATTATTGTGATATTATTTTCTTCTTTGTTTCTTTTTTCTTGCTCAGATGATAAGAAACACGATATTGAAGTTTTAGTTAAGGAATGGAATAACAAGGAAATTCGTTTCCCCGAAAATCCTATATTTACGCGCTACGTAACAGATACGATTCCTTATAGGATTCCCAAGACCGACTACAATGTAGTGGTCTTTGTCGACTCTGTAGGCTGTATCAGTTGCAAGCTTCAGCTACCAAGATGGAAGGAGTTCATGCATGAGGTGGATTCACTTAGTGACGGAAATGTCCCATTTGTATTCTTCTTCCAGACAAAGGATGTACGTGAATTGAGATACATTTTGTACTGTCGGAAAGTGAGAGATAAAAAAAGTGGAGATATGAAATCTATGTATGCAAAATGTTTGTTTTCATATCCCATTCCATGTTAAACCCATCCAATCGAAGAATTGAAAATCGACGAAGTCAAAGGATGGGTTTCCGATGCAAAGATAATTATTATTTTGAAGCACTACAAATCGGGGATTTGTTGCTTCGCAGAGAATATGCAATTCAAATTTTAATACTTAAAGATTGAAATAACATGAAAAAAACAATTTTAGGAGCCACTTTCATTGTAGCATTTGGTTTTGTGGCAAGTTATGGCGTATATGCTTCACAGCAAAAGGTTGAAATGTCAGATTTAGCAATGGCAAATGTGGAAGCTTTAGCAGATGGAGAATTAGTACAAGGAGAAAATCAATGTTACCAAGTATTTACACCTGCTGACTGGTTTCATAAAGATCAGGTTTTCGTTGATTGTTATACTTGTACACAAAAGAAAGGACGTAATTTTGACATCTCAAGAAGGTGTTATAGAAATTAAAAACATAGTATGACATTCCGTTTTTTTTAATTTATTGAATACATTCATCAGTGAAAAACAGGTTAATTATTCATCGTTTTTTACCGATGAATGTATCAAAACTTTTTATAAAAAGAATATTGTTATAAGTCTGTTGTTTTTATGGGAAAAAAAATTAGTACATATTTTACATTATTGTATGTAATGTTTAATATATGTAGTTGTTCTAATGAAAAGAATGCTGTTGTGAATGAATTTGCCGGTTTTAGTGACAAATCAGAATTAAAGGCAGAAAGAATAGATGTGCCACCGGTCTTGTTGTATCCACGATCGGTTTATCTGTTGGACGACAGGCTTGTCGTAATGAATGAAAAGACAGATACCTTATTTTCTGTATATAGTTTGCCTGAATGTCATTATCAGGGGCAGTTCGGACAGAAGGGCCAGGGACCTGAAGATTTTAACCTTCCTTTGATTTATCCAGTATGTACAGAGGATAATGCGTTTACGCTTTTTGATTCCAACCATCTGAAAAGAATTGTTTTTGAAGGCGGCATTCCAAAAGTACAGTCCAAAGGCTTTTCTGTTGATAACTTTGTAATTAACAATCTGGTATATCTGAAAGACGAATCTTATGTCTGTAGTGCGGGTTTTGAGTCGGAACATGAATTGAGGTACATTTTTAAAGATGGAACAGACAAAGAGTCGGGTACTTATCCGGAAAAGACAGATGGCAGATTTAAGGATGCCTTGTCACGCAACCAGGCCTATTCTAATCTAATTGTGGCTAAGCCTGATGGCAGTCGTCTGGCCCTTGTATATCAGTTTATTCGTAGGAACAGGGTCTATGACGATAGTGGTAACTTGCTTTCGGATAATGTCCTGAATATAAAACCGGGTACAAGTGAGCCGGCTTTAAACGATGATGAGCGATGTATCCATTGTATAGCTGTTTATGCAACAGACAAGTACTTTTATACGCTAAATCTGGATATGACCTCTCAGGAGTTGGGGACAATCGACCGATTTCCCAATATTCAGGTTTTCGATTGGGATGGCGTTCCCGTAAAACAGTTATATCTGGACTGTTTCATCAGTTCGTTTGTTGTGGATGAAGTCCACCGGATAATATATGGTATTTTTGCAGAAGATGACAGTCACCTATATAAATTTCGTTTGTCATGAGATGTATTTTTAGAATAATATTATTGTGTATCCTGCTTATTTGTCAGACAGATGTTTTTGCCGATGAACAGATAAAGGGTGATACGTATACGATGAAGGTCTTTGACGGGTGGGTTCCCGGCACAACCGAAAGGATAGAAGGGAAGATAGCCCGTAGGAAAATTAAGGGATATGATGTTACGTATACAAGCCGTATAAACCTGAAGGAATCCTGTTCTGTTGAGGTTCTGGAATACCTGAACTGTTGTGACGGTGCAAGTGTACTTCAAAATGACAGCCTGATGTATGCCAAAAGTAAAAGGTATAGTGATATATTGTGGGGAAATGATGCTTTTTCATTGCGCAATGTTGAATTACAGAGTATTCCTGAAAAGCATCCGGAAACGGGTAAGCTGGAATCTGTGATTCAGAAAACATGGTACATTCAGGGGGAAAGGAATCTGTATGTAATAACATTCTCTGCAAACGATGATAAAGTATACAACGGGTGGCTGTCTAAAGTTGAATCCTTGATAGTTACTTTGAAAGAGTTCACCCACTTGTAATAAAGGAATACAATCCCTCAGGAATATTAGGGATGAATACAATATTGTGGATGTTTAAGCAATGGAGGTGAAACGAAGCCCTATCTTTATGACTTCAATTTGAAAACTATGCGTGAATACGTAGTGGAAGTATGAATGGTTTCCGAATAATTTTTTAAATCCTTGTGATATGAAAATAGTTAGTTTTATTACCTGTTTGTTTTTAGTGAGCTGTGTCAGTAACAATGAAGGAAATGTACCTAATAATAAATATGGGGATTTAGTGGAGTTTAGCTTGAAAGAAGTGAATATATCTTCATCAGAGGTACTTCAGCTGAAGGATTCTCCAAAGAAGACAGAATACAATATTTTAATGCAGAATGTAGAAGTCTTAGCTGGTGGAGAAAATTTAACTCCGATTCATTGTGTGGGATCGGGATGTGTCGATTGTCCAATTAACGCAGTAAATGTGGAAGCATTGGCTAATGATGAAGGTGGTGGTATGCTGGATTGCCCTAATGGTTGTTTAGATAAGACAGGACACTGTTTCTGCTATGGATACCATCCATACGAAGAAAAGATTTGGAAATAACGTTTTATTAACCAGGAAGTTATATTATATTTGAACTGGATTTGAATTATAATATATCTTCTATACTACATCAATACTTCGGTAAATTTTTACCGATAAATTAAAATTAAACAATAGAATCGGTGTTAGCCGATTCAAAATTATATTAAAGAGATCATTGAAATACTGTCAAGAATGAATCGTTAAGGAGTAAGAATAGGAATGAAAATATATGCTAAACAGTTGAAAATAAGGATAAAAGGTATTGCATAATTCGTTAATTATTAGTAAATTAGAAGTATCTCACCACTTTTAATTATGACTAAAGAATCACTCCTTATGCAATACCAATCCGAGTGCAGAAAGGCTCTCGAATCCACTGTAAATATAAGCAAATCTTTTC
>JAXEBI010000158.1:0-16737 GCA_034094155.1 Phocaeicola sp. | reverse complement strand
CCCCTCATCAGCATGTAAAAGTCGTCCCATTGAAGCCTACGGACACTGCCATCCTTGTTTTTCAGCACTTCCCGGAAACGTCCTTGAGACAGCCTTTTAGTATACATCAAAAAACCGTCACCGTCCCATTTTAATGCTTTCATGGTCTTACGGTCCTGTGAGAAAAATACATATACATCTCCAGAAACCGGAGAATGTCCTTTCCATGACCATATCATTTGCGTCAGACCACGTATACCGTAACGCATAGAGACCGGATTCTGACATACCCACAGATGCAGATATGAATCAATCCCCCACATGAGTGACCTCCTTTCCCATTTTACGGATAAACCTAGCAATAACAGACAAGTCTGTATCTGCCGGGAAGCTTACTTCAACATTGCCATCTACCCTGACTGTTATCACATTGCAACTCTCTGCAGGAAGAAAACCTGCTTCCTCAAAGATAATATTCTCAAAAGGTATTTCCTTATATTGTGAACCCGGAACACCGAAAGGACTTGTATATCCCGGCAAATCTATAACACGCAGTTTGTTGCGCCTCAGGTAACCATCCATTTGTCTCTCTGTTATTCCAAAACCTTTATAATAATCTATAAAAGTCCCTGGCTGTCTGCCATCGGCACAGAGACTCTTAAAATCTTCATAAACCTGAGAACAACGGAATTTCAGGCTGCTGCCTCTTGTATATCCGGGAATCTCATTTAAACTTTGGTATTCTTCCTTCAAGACTAAATACATCCTATAATAACTGACACCATGCTCACGGCAATATTCCAGAAAGGAACATGATTGTTTGCCGCACGCACATAATTCTTTAAAAGCAGAAAAAATCTGCCTGTAGTATTCTACTTTTCCCATATTTAAATTTTATGGCAAAGTTAGAAATACTACAGGCAGACTACAAGACGCTATCGCGGACGGTTATACAGGCATTTTAGCTTCACACCTTTTATTTTTTATACCGACTGACTGACAGATATGAAAAAAAAGATTCCTGCTGCAATCAGGGCTATTCCCAATAAAGCATAAAACAGTCTTGACTTCTTTCTGCCAAGGTTGCCTACTATAAATTGTGAGTTTTGTGCAGTAAAAAACCAGTCCCAGTTGAATATTGAGGCTAAAAGTGAAACCAGTCCTACTACAATAAAAACCGATTGTATAATATAATGAAAAATCATATTATATCTTCTTATATAGTATTCAATGCACAATAGTTGCTGTACATGCTGCTACGTGTATCAGTAAAATATTATGGCATTCAACAGTCTGTTTACTCTTCTGTTTCGAATTTTACAGTACGTGTTCCGTCTTCGTTTTCTTCGATATATACATTAACGGTATTACCAGGAAGGACTTCTTCTATAAGTTCAGGCCATTCTATAAAGCACAATGCACCACTGTAGAAGTAGTCTTCGTATCCCATATCATATACCTCTTCAAGTTTCTTTATTCTGTAGAAGTCGAAGTGATAAATCAGTTCACCTGTTTCATCCGAGCGGTATTCGTTTACTATGGCAAATGTAGGAGAGTTTATAACATCTGTAACGCCAAGTTCTTCACATACAGCTTTTATGAATGTTGTTTTACCTGCACCCATTTTTCCGTAGAATGCAAAGACTGTGTTGTCACCCATTTCGGCAATAAACTGTTTCGCAGCCTCATGAATCTGTTCTAAAGAATTGATTTTTACTTCCATATTATTATTAATGTTTGAAAAGTTATCTTTTTTATATAGTTGTTTTCTTTTTTGTTTTAAGGAACTTTTCTAATGTATATAATATTATTTAAATGAATATTATAGCTGCACCTGAAGGCACTCTCAACTGGTACGACAACAGCAGACCGCCAATGCAGCTTGCATAGCCAATAGCAATGGATAGCCAGATAATTTTCTTAAAACTGTGTGTAAACAGATTGGCTGTCATTTGCGGTAGTGTAAGCATTGATATGGCAAGCACTATTCCAACCATTCGCAAACATGCCACTATAGTAAGAGCTATAAACATCATAAGAGTATATTCGAAGAATCTCACCGGCAGATGTTGCGACATGGCAAAATCCCTGTCGAACGCAACTGATATTATGGTTCTCAGGAATACTGAGAAAAATGCGATGAGTGCAACGCTTAAAATAGCAAGCAAAACTATATCTCCTGTAGTGATTGTCAGGATATTGCCGAAAAGGAATGATGATAATTCGGGTGTAAATCCCGGAGCAAGGAAGCTGAATATAATACCCACAGCCATACCGAAAGTCCAGAAAACGGCTATGGCAGAATCCTCACGCATGTCGTTTCTTTTACTCAACCATTCTACACCGAAAGCAGAAAGTACAGAGAAAACGGCTGCCGATAACAGAGGAGATATTCCGGAATATAGTCCGATACCTATTCCACCGAAAGAGGCGTGTGTTATACCTCCACTGATGAATACAAGACGTCGGGTTACTATGTAAGTACCGATAATTCCGCATGCAATGCTTGCAAAGAGACTCCCTAAAATAGCATGACGGAAGAATGTATATTGAAATAGTTCGAGAATATCACTCATGGAATTTTTGTATGTTTTATATTGTTTGCAAATAAACTGACTTTATTTGTGTGAATGTGTGGTTTTTATTTTAATGAATCCTTCGTTCTCCTACTATCAGGAACAATTCGTCTTTCAGTTCGTCGGGCAGTTCTATGCCTCTAAGCTGTAGACTTCGGCACCAGCCTGCAACTTCCACTTCCTGTGTAGAATAAAGTATTTCTCTGAACTCTTCTATCTCTTCTTCAGAATAACTGTCTGAGGCACGTCCCTTGAATCTGTCGAGCTCTTCATCATCGTAATATTCAATCTTCTTGCTTACAGCAGCCAATAGACTGTCTTTTTCACACGTTTCGTGCTGTCCGCAGCATTCACTGTCAACTTCTACCACTTCGGGAGCTTTCTCTATTTCTCCTTTTTCTATTTTCTTCTGGATATTCCTGTTGTAGAAATATCCGGCAACAAGTCCAAATAAAGCTACACCTGCTAAGGCCAATAATAGTATCCACATAATATATTTCTTTATAACAATTTTGATTTTACTGAATATGTAGGTTACTCAACTGTAAATCCTGCCGATTTAAGATTTTCCCAGAAGTGGGGATAAGACTTTGATACAACATGAGGGTTATTTATCTTCAGATTATCCATCTTAAGCGATACAGGTGCAAAAGCCATAGCCATTCTGTGGTCTTCGTATGTATCTATAGAAGGATTATCTTCGGGAGTGCATCTTTCTCCGTTCCAGTAAAGTACTGAATCATTCTGTTGTGATATAACAAAGCCTAATTTGTCTAACTCTTTTATAAGAGCTGATATACGGTCTGTTTCTTTGATTTTCAGACTCTGAAGTCCGCTAAAACGGAATGGAATATTGAGCATGCAACATGTTACCACAAATGTCTGTGCCAAATCCGGCTGGTTTATAAAGTCATATTCCATAACATCTGCAACCTTGCCCTTCTTTCTCAAAGTAACACAATTGTTGGAATATTCAGTTTCAACACCGAGAAGGCTGAACAGTTCGGCAACTTTTGAGTCGCCCTGAAAACTGTTTTTGAATAACCCTGGCAACTCTATTTCTGCGTCATCAGACAGTGCGGCTATTTCATACCAGTAAGAAGCGGCGCTCCAGTCGCTTTCGATATAGTAGTCCACTGGTGAGTATTTCTGTGCGTATACGGTAAGAACATTATCTCCAGTCCACTCAGCCCTTGCTCCGAACTCTTTTATGATTTGCAAGGTCAGGTTTATATATGGGCGTGAGATAATTTCTCCGGTAAGAGTTAATCGCAGTCCGTTTTTTAATGAAGGGCCAATCATTAGCAATGCTGAAATGTACTGTGAGCTAACATTACCAGGAAGTGAAATTTCGCTTGCTGAAAGACTTTTTCCGGTTATTTTAAGAGGAGGATAACCTTCATTTTCGGTATACATAATATCTGCTCCGAGTTCGCGGAGAGCATCCACCAGAACCTTTATAGGTCTTTGTTTCATTCTTTCTGTTCCTGTAATGATATGACATCCTTCTGTTACAGACAAATATGCAGTAAGGAAACGCATGGCAGTACCGGCTGCCATGATATTTATGGTAGGAGTCATTTCGTTTAGTGCCTTGATCATAACACTTGTATCATCGCAGTCGGAAAGGTTTTCTATTGTGTTATTGCCTTTAGACAACGCTCTGATAACAAGAGCTCTGTTGCATATACTTTTAGAAGAAGGCAACTGTATTTTTGTCTTTACGTATTGTGGAGCTGTTATACTTATTTGACTCTTATTCATGTATGTGTCGAATTTATTAATAATAATTTGTGTTCAAGCAAGGCTTTATCCAAATCACAATTCAAATAATTAATATTCCTGCATTAAGATATGCAAACTAATGTGTATATAACCTTGCAAAGATAATGAAAAAGTGGGATAAAAGAGAGATAAGAACATAATATATGTTTATATTTGTCTTATAATAACTGCTGTTATAGCTATTGATTGTTAGATTAACTATATCAATGAAATAAAAAACAGAATAAAATTATAATAAAAACAATAATTATTCACCTTTAAACAAGTAACATACAATGATAGAACCAGTTTACTCCGCTTCTTCCGAAAGATATAATTGCGGTATGAAGTACCGCCGTTGTGGCAAGAGTGGCATTTTATTGCCAGAAATCTCATTGGGTCTGTGGCATAACTTCGGTGATGTAGATACACTTTCGTTGAGCAGAAAAAAGCTTCATTATGCTTTCGACAACGGAATAACACACATCGACTTGGCCAACAATTACGGTCCGTCTTACGGTTCTGCCGAAGAAACATTCGGACAGATAATGAAAACATCTCTTGCTCCTTACAGAGATGAACTGTTTATATCAACCAAGGCGGGACATGATATGTGGCCCGGACCATACGGTAACTGGGGTTCGCGTAAATATCTAATGGCCAGTCTGAACCAGAGTCTGAAAAGAATGAACCTTGATTATGTGGACATTTTCTATTCTCACAGATACGACCCTGTAACACCACTCGAAGAGACTCTACAGGCATTGGTCGACATAGTGCGTCAGGGAAAGGCTCTTTATGTAGGTATATCTAAATATCCGGCAGACAAGGCCTGTGAGGCATACAGTTATCTGCGGTCTGAAAAAGTTCCTTGTCTTCTGTATCAGGGCAGATACAACATGCTAAACCGTGAACCGGAAAAAGAGGGGATAATAGATGATGCTTTTGCCAATGGAACCGGATTTATAGCCTTTTCACCGCTTGCACAAGGATTACTGACCAACAGATACCTTAACGGCATACCCGACGATTCAAGAATAGCAAGAGGCGGTTTTCTTAAAAAAGAATCACTAACCGAGGAACTCGGGAAAAAGATAATACAGTTGGATGCTATTGCGGCAGAGAGAGGACAGACACTTGCCGAAATGTCATTGGCATGGCTTCTGAAAGATGATAAGGTTACATCGGTAATAGTGGGCGCAAGTTCGGTAGAACAGTTGGCCGATAATATTAAAGCGCTGAAGAACACATCTTTTGACGATGCAGAACTTCAGCGCATTAATAAGATCATTACAATTTAAAGCAGGTTTATAACCTCCTTTTTATTGATATACACAAGTGCAGCTCCCAATGCAGTACGATATTCGGAATATTCAGGAATATGAAACTTAAGATTGTACAATTCTTCCATACCATTGAATATCGGCCTGCATTGTGGAGGTTTTGTAAGATTTCCTATAAGAACGAAATCATTTATTCCGCAGGTCTTGCTTATCAGATTAGCGGCACTGCCTATAGCCTGAAATACCATATAAACTATACCGGCAGCAATATCTTCTTCGGCAGTATTACTTTCCGCTTTCCCGAAATTTGACGCTGTGGCATCCATAGGCAGGTCAGGCAATGGTTTATTGCATATATCCTTTATTCTCAGATTCACATTCGATATATCTCCCATTTTAGCCATTTCAACCACCTGGTTTATATCATGCGATTTCAGCATGAGCCTCGACAGTCCCTGTAATGTACCGCCTCCTATACCAGTACCTCCGAGATGTTGCATGCTGTCTCCGTCAACCTTAATGAAGGAAGTTCCGGTACCCATGCTTACGGCAATGAGCTTATCGAGTCCGCTATTATATTGTGCCCCGAGTGCGTTAGCCAGAAACTCATCGGTCTTTGCGGTAGGCCGCCCATATAGAGGAGTGTTGATGTAAGCGCTACCCACTCCTGTAAGCATTATCTGCTCTATATCCTGAAGTTCTATTTTATTATCGAATAAATATTTGCCGAAAGCTCCAAATAAAGATGTGATAGGGTCGGCTGCTGTGATGAAAAGCGGTGACTTTATAATTCCGTTCTCTATACCGACAATTTTTGTTGTACTGCCTCCCACATCAATTCCAAGTATTATAGCCATGATTCTAAAGTTTTAAACTTAATATGCGGCAAATGTATTAAAAATCATGATATGCTCAATATAATGCTATACATTAAATAAAACTTAACGCATTTTCTTCTTAAGCCAAAGATAATATCCGGTAATAGGAAGAGATGTACCTATCAAAGCAGCTAAAAAGTATAGGATTTTACTCCATATACCACCCCAGTTGCCTACGTGCAATGAATAGAAAATACCTCTTAGCTTCTGTTTAAGCGGAGTATCTTCATATTTTGCTATTATTACAAACTCTCCATTTTGTGGATTGAATGTAATATTATCCGATTTTTGTCTGTACCCGTCGGGGCTTAATGTAACCGATACCGTATTATTATTTATCTTCATGTAATTGAAATCTTTATAAGAAGATAAAACATTATTGTAAACTTTATCGAATACTATGTAGTCTTTATCATCCTCTGAACCTTGCATGGAAATGTCGTCTCTTCCCATGCTTTTTTCTCTTTCTTTGCCTTTTTCATTCTCTTTGCTTTTTCCATTGCCTTTGCCATTTTCATTGACTGTATCAATGGTATTTCTGCTGTTGTGTCCTGAATTGGCTCCCAAAAGATTATAAGCCATATCTTTATACCATCCGAATGACCATGTAGGACCTGTTAGAGACATCAGAAGCAGGAAAATTGTGGCATAGAATCCAAGCGCCACATGAGAATCGTACCAAAATCTGCGTTTCCCTTTATTACATGCAACCGACAGTCTGTTTTTAAGTCCCTTGCGAGTTTTAGGAATCCAAATAAATAGTCCGCTTATGAGAATCAAAGTCATGGCAATGGTAGTGATTCCAACTATATATCTTCCCACCGAACCACTGGTTTTGCTTCCAGGAGGATCAAGCAGCCATCTGTGCAATTTTTTCATTTGCATGAAAAAAGGATACGATTTGCTCCATCCCAATATTTCTCCGTTGTACGGATTTACACAAAGAACCTTTTTGCCTGAATTCTTAAAACTTATCTGGCAACTCGCCTCAGGGTCGGATGGTATTCTTAAAGACGACAACTCCAGTGTGTCTCCTGTATGTTTCATTACCCTTTCAACTATTTCTGAAGGCTTCAGTCTGTTCATTCCCTCTGTATATTGTACTTCATATAGGTGACTGTTTAGCGCTCTTGTAATATCCTGCTCAAAAGCAAGACAGGCACCTGTAAAACAAATTACAGATATTATTATTCCCAAAGGTACGGACAACCACAGATGTATTTTTGAAAATATCTTTCTCATTCTAATCTTTTCTTATTCTTCTAATTTTCTTCCTCTATTCTTATCATTATTTCCTATGTTATACTTTCTTTAAACTTTAAACATAGGGAAAAAAGAATCCTGAAAATTTTATTTTATTCTGTAACATTAAGTTTCCCAACACCCGATAATTGGGTAGCTTCTACTGTAAGTCCTTTAGTTGCGATACATGTAGCCGGATCTATCTTATAAATGGCAGGATAACCACTGCTTGTAGTGACTGCAATATACGCCTTTCCATTCTCCATGTAAGGAGTGTTTCCAAAACCACTAATATCCGAAGGCATACCGGTTATATATGTCAGTTTTTTATCTTCAGCCTTAAATACAGCAAGCTGGTTGGCTGTATATCCTGTCTCAGAGAAAGGACGGTCGTACATCAGCATCAGGAAATAATCTTCTGCAATAGGCCAGCATCTCATAAACGACTTTCCGTCAGTCTGTTCTTCTATATTGCAGTAATAGTCGTCAAAATCTTCCGTTCCCGAAGGGATTCTCACTACACCGGCAGGTAATTTTGTTTTCTGTCTGTCGTCACTCATGGTTTTGGCATAACTTGGCGAAAAGACATAGATATCACCATTTTCGGCACTCCATACCATCTGATAATACTGCGATTTCATTCTTCCGGCAGCATAGCTTATTTTGTCTGTTTTTATAAGTTTCTTATCTGTAAGAGATTCATCGCTGAAAATAGCAACGTAGCATTCATCGGGATACTGTGTCCATTGAAGTTCATCTTTATCATACGAGCTACTTCCGCTTCCTCCCGATTCAGTCTTAACCAGATCTTCATATCCCTCACGTATCCATTTCCCGTTTTCGAATTTTGTACCATACTGGCTCAATCCCATAGGAATGGCAGCAGAGAATATCTTACCGTTATTTTCAAGAAGTCCGGCCAATGTAACATACTCGCCGTTGCCGAGGAAGTTTTCAGAGAGATAACTTTTGTTTTTTGTGTCGTTTGTTGTATATATTTCACCGGCTGCATCAAGATAAGAAATCAAGAAAGATTTTGGAGTATATCCGTTTTCATCATTCCATTCGGTAGGTCCGTCACCAGTAGATGTGGTCATGATATACTTTCCGTATGTGCCGAAAGTAGTGAATCTTCTGATTGCAAACTCTCCGTTTCTCTTTTTGATTTCATTGTTGGAATTAAGATAGAAGGAAGTTGTTACACCGGCATTCCCCTGATTGTAGGTCAATCCGTAAAGATATTTGTTTTCAAAATAAATCCATTGAGTGGCACCATCGTTTACCAGACCGTTGTTTTTGGTAGATACTGTACCTTCATCAAGTGAAGGAGCGGTGAGCAATACGTTTGTTGTATTTCCCGAGGCTGTAACAGATGCGGCTATGACATATTTTGAAGATGAATTATTGTCATTGCCATTATTGATATTACTGTTGTTTGGAGTATCATCACTGCACGAAGCAGCCGAAACCATAATTCCACATGCAAATGCCAAGTTCCTGAAAAGATTCTTTTTATCCATATTCTGTACGTTTTATTGTTATTTTTTTATTTTATATTGTTAATGTTTTGTAGCTTTTCTTCTGTTTATGAGATTTCTTTTTTCAGGAGTCTTCTTCTTTTAAAGTTTTCTCCATTTGAAATCTCTTTTTTCAGTTATTTTCCGAAATAAACTCTGAGCTTTCCATAAAAGGCTCTTCCTGCCTTTTGCAGACTGAAGTTGTCATATAACTTCTCATCTGTGATATTCCTGCATTCAAGCGACAAGTTGTATCTGCCGTTTTTCATGCTATACGACAGACTCAGATTGTGTGAAAACTGGTTTGGAACAATATAGTCACTGCTTGAACCTATCACTTGTGAGTAGTATGAAAAACTGTGCAGATACTGATTATCGTAAGTAAATGTCAGAGTATTGCCTTTTTCTATCAGATTATGCCAGTAAAGAGTGATATCCGAATCGGCAAACATATAAGGGATATTTGGCATACGTTCCTTATACGCCAGGTTGGGCTGGGTGGTACCTATAGCCATTTCCTGGTTATCCCTTACATCCATTTTTGTGAAATTACCTCCTATACTGAGCCAGTTTTTAAATCCATATCTTACCGAAGCATTTATACCTTTTGTAAGCACTTTACCATAGTTTATATAAGTAGCGGCCATTTTACCTCCACTCAGGTCGGCTATATTTCTTTGTATATAGTCTTTAGTATCACGGTACACAAGTCCGCCTTCTAAGTATATGCTATGATTCCCGAATACCTTATTATAGCTTATATTCAGGTTCAGATTATCACTGTTCTCGGGGCGTATACTCACATCTCCCATTTCGAGGTCCTCATCACCGAACATTTCCTCTATGGTAGGCAGGCGATAAGCTTTCTCGTACGACAGTTTAACCTGTAGTTCCGGTATCACAAAATATGTTCCTGCAGCACCGTATCCTGTAGAGCTGACATTCCTTTCGGTACGCACAAAATCGGTAGCGTTTGCATCCGTAGCCTGAGGTCCAGAAACATACTGAAGATATTGTTTCACAAAAGCAGACAAGTTCCATTTTTCCGAAAGCATAAGTCTGTAAGAAAGTCCGCTGATATTTTTCCTTGTTCTCTTGTCTATCTCGTCAGTTTGTTCTTCCTTGGCAAGTAGTGAGGTGTTCGAACGTCTGAAAGCATTGAAAACATTATTGAATGTAATGAAATGAGCCTTTCCGATTCTGTAATTTACAGTAACGGTATTGTTCCAGTTATCATTATCTGCGCGCGAGTACTGATACGACTGCTCTCCACGAGTGTTCATGAGTTTCTTTTCTCCCAGCCAGTTGTATTCGTATGCAGCCGTATCTACATTGTATGTAGTATTTCTGTTATAGTTGGCTGTAAGAGTAACCTCAAATCCCTTTGTAAACAAATCTCTTTTTTTATACTCCACAGAAGGCATAAGCGAATGTCCTTTCCTGTGTTTTTCGCCGTATACAATATTCTGTCGTACTCCGGTCTGTACATCCTGATACATATTAGAATATGTAAATCCGAACATAAGACGGTCGGCCCATTTCTTGTCTACAACTCCCAATTTTCCTACAATAGCTTCATTATGATATGTATCATTAAATCTTTTTACTCTTCCTGTTCCCGCATTAATATTACCTGTTTCAAAGTCCTTAATAGGTCCGTCTATATAATAATTGTTGTCCGAATAGTTTTGAAAAGCATTGATTTCGTAAGTGAATCCATTTTTAAGACTTTGTCCGAAATGTACATTCGACTTATGAGTATTGAACGAACCATATGAATACGAAGCGTCGAGAAACCAGTTCCTTTTCTTTTTGTTGGTTACGATATTTATAACTCCTCCTATGGCATCAGTACCGAAACCTACAGGAACCACACCTTTATAGACTTCTATTCTTTCCGCGAAATTAACAGGTATGTTATTTAGTCCGAATGAACTTCCAACTCCCTCCTGAGGAACTCCGTCGATGAATACCTTGACATGCTTTCCGCTGAAACCATCGAGAAGAAGCTGCATATCCGAACCGACACCTCCCGATTCTCTTAATTTCATTCCCGGAGCCTTGGCCAAAGCGTCACTCAGGCTTTTTGTGGTATTTTGCATGTCTTTTGTATCTACAGCTACAGCATTGAATGCCGAACGTTTAAGTCTGCTTACTCCATTTGATACAACTACCACTTCGTCAAGTTCGGTAACCGATGATTTAAGTACTATTTTTTCACGTATGCTTTGATTTTCATGTACGGTAATATCTTTCTCAATGGTTTCGTACCCGATAGCTGATACCACTAATGTATATTTCCCGGCTGGGGCATTAAGTATATATTGTCCTTTCTCGTCGGTAGTGCAACCGTAGTTTGTGCCTTTCAGATAAACAGTTACAAAATCTACAGGCTTGTGGTCGGACGAAACGACCGTACCCTTTATTACAGAACGTGTGGAACTTTCATAAAAAGACGCTTCTGAATTGACTAATTCTGTAGTTGTAAAATTCGATACCTTGTCATTTGCTGTCACATACCCTGATTGCATGACTGTTGTCGCTATAACACCCGATAATAGAGAAATTCTTAATCTAATACCTATATTCATTTTCAATCTATATACTTATAACTTATATACTATAATGATGTGATGTACTTATAATATAACATACTTCATAATGCATTTCAGCCAACATCATTTAACTGGATGCAAAATTACTTTGTGATAAAAATTCCTGCAATCGCAATTTTTAGGTATTGTTTTGTCTTAAATAATGTATTAATCTAACAAATTTTAGGTATTATCTGACATAAATGCGTATCCAACAGATTTCAAGTTTCCTTATTTTTCCTATTTTTGCATAGTAAAAAAACAGTTAATTAATAGCATATAATACTATAATATAATACATAACACTAATATAACCTTTAAAGAAAACCTTTTGAAACATGAATAAATCGTTGTTATTAACCCTTATGTTTTCCGGGATTATGAATATGAATGCCGAAACCATTAACATATCACATTTCAGATATATGGGACCATATCCCGTACAGATGCCCTATCAGATAGACAGTGTAGGTGTCAACTCTGAAAAATTCGATTTGGCAGCTTTTCTCGATATGCCTCTCCCTGACTCTAAAACACTTTATGCAAATAGTTCTGTAGTTGAGGCTTCCGGCCTTCCTGTCATTGAAAAGGGTATGGCTGTGAATATAGCAGGCTTCTCAGTAGAAAACACTTCGTATACAGAAGCTACTTTGAAAATCGACGGATTTAAACATTATAAAGCATATTTGGATGGGAAAGAACTGTCGGTATCCGACTATAAGTTAAAACTTGAACCGGCCACCCATAAACTTGTAATAAAGTATCTTTCTGAAGGAAATGAGAAAACCGTACCGTCGGTATCTCTTGAAACAGAAACTGATGGTAAGTTGAAAATAAGGGAAGACGGGAAGAATCTTTATACTATAAATGATGTATTGCATGGAACAAGAATATCTTCTGTGCAGACATCTCCTTCGGGCAATTTTATCATAGTTGGGTATAGAACCACTGTTGCTGGAGGAAAGTCATCTGTGATAAATAAAGTAATCAGACTTTCGGATGGTAATATCATGGCTTCCACAACAGAAGATATCCGCTGGATGCCGCGTAGCGACAAATATTTCTTTACCCGTAGTGGAGTAGGAACGAGAGAACTGATTCTTGCCGACCCTGTCAGTGGTGTGGAGAATGTCTTGTCGGCAAATCTTCCAGACGGTTCATTTACTGTTTCACCTACAGAAGATTATCTTATTTTTACCAAGGTATCCGAAGGTCCGGCAGAAAGGAAGGAGATATATCAGATACTTGAACCGGATGACAGGCAGCCAGGATGGAGGAACCGCACTTCACTTTTGAAGTTTGACCTGAAAACAGGTGTGCTGCAGCCTCTGACTTTCGGATACAGGAACGTATATCTCACAGATATATCGAAGGATGGAAAAGAAATACTTATGATGGTGAGCACACGCAGACTTACCCAGCGTCCTACCACACTCAACAGTCTTGTTAAAATGAATGTTACAGATATGACAACCAAGGTTCTTGTTGAGAATGACGGATTCATATCTAATGCCAGATTCTCCCCCGATGGAAAGAGTGTGCTTATTTCCGGTTCGCCTGAATCTCTCAATGGAATTGGGATGAATGTTAAGGAAGGACAGATACCAAGTATGATTGACACACAGTTGTATATGCTCTCGCTCAATGATGGTAAAATTACACCTCTCACCAAGACTTTCAATCCTAATGTATTGCAATATATGTGGAATGAGTCTGATAATATGGTTTATTTTACAGCCGAAAATAAAGATCATATTGATATGTTTAGCCTTAACCCGTCTACAGGCAAAATATCAAATTTGAATCTTCCAGAAGAACTCATAACCGGTTTTTCTGTTTCTGGCAATAATGATGTATTGTCTTTTTATGGTGAAAGTGCGTCAAACGGCCAAAGACTTTATACCCTTCATACAAATTCACGTAAGGCAAAACCTGTCTTGATAGACGATATCAGTGCAAAAATCCTGGAAGGTATAGAGATAGGCAAGTGTGAGGAATGGAATTTTATAAACTCGCGTGGTGACACCATTTGTGGACGGTATTATCTTCCTCCACATTTCGACGAAAACAAGAAATATCCTGTAATTGTAAATTATTATGGAGGCTGCAGTCCTACAAGCCGTAATTTCGAGAGCCGTTATCCTCATCATGCATATGCTGCATTGGGATATGTGGTTTATGTTATACAGCCAAGCGGAGCTACAGGTTTCGGACAGGAGTTTTCAGCACGTCATGTTAATACATTTGGTGATTATGTAGCCGATGATATTATTGAAGGAACAAAGAAATTCGTGGCAGAACATAAGTTTACCAACCCCGATAAGATAGGATGTATAGGAGCCTCATACGGTGGTTTCATGACACAATATCTTCAGACCAAGACAGACATTTTTGCGGCTGGTATATCACATGCAGGTATAAGTGACATAACAAGCTATTGGGGAGAAGGTTACTGGGGATATTCTTACAGTGAAGTCTCGGCAGCAGGCAGTTACCCGTGGAATAATCCGAAATTGTTTACCGAACACAGTCCGCTGTTTAATGCCGACAAGATTCACACTCCTTTACTCTTCCTTCATGGTGATGCCGATGTAAACGTACCGGTGGGAGAAAGTATACAGATGTTTACAGCCCTGAAACTGTTGGGAAGAGAGACTGCATTTGTGGCAGTGACAGATCAGGACCATCACATAGTAGACTACGATAAGCGCATAAAGTGGCAGAATACTATTTTTGCATGGTTTGCCAAATGGCTTCAGGATGATGAAACATGGTGGAATGCAATATATAAGCCAAAGAGTTTGTAAAGAAAAAGATATTTTTAGTTAAATCATTTTAATAGAATGTTTACGGTTGGTACATACTGTGAACATTCTATTATTTTTGCCGTTGAAAAACATTTTTTACATTATATGGATGAAATATTTATAATCGTCGGGTTGATTTTGCTCAACGGTATCTTTGCAATGTCGGAAGTAGCTTTGATATCAGCCCGCAAATCTCGTCTTTCCGCAGACGCAAAAAACGGAAACAAATCAGCGCGAACGGCACTTAAGTTGGCTAACGAACCCGACAGGTTCTTGTCGACAGTTCAGATTGGAATTACATTAATCGGTATCCTTACCGGTATCTATTCCGGCAATAAGATTGCGGCCGATTTAACTGAAACTATGAAACTATGGGGAATACCTGCAGGGTATGCATCTGGAGTTGCACAAGGTGTAATTGTTGTAGTGGTGACATATCTTACTATTATTTTCGGTGAGCTTGTTCCTAAACGTATAGGTATGACTATGGCCGAAAAGGCGGCAAAGGTTATGGCAAG
This sequence comes from Phocaeicola sp., assembly GCA_034094155.1. Taxonomy (GTDB): domain Bacteria; phylum Bacteroidota; class Bacteroidia; order Bacteroidales; family Bacteroidaceae; genus Phocaeicola. The sequence continues at coordinate 1,579 of JAXEBI010000158.1, read as the reverse complement.
ACCTATGAATTTTCTTTCTGTTATAGCTCTTCCTTTCGTATGGTTGCTCGCAAAGAGTACCGAAGTGATGTTCAACCTTCTTGGAATAAAAGGTGAAGAAAGTAAGGTAACAGAAGAAGAAATCAAGTCAATTATTCAGGAGGGAGCCGAAGATGGAGAAGTGCAGCCTGTGGAGCAGGATATAATGCAGAGGGTTTTCTTGTTAGGAGATCTTAAGGTTGTTTCCATCATGACACAGAAAAGTGAGATAGTATGGCTTGATACAGACATGAATGCGCAAGATGTAAAAAACATTATTACTGACAATCTTTATGAGTTCTATCCTATAGCAGATGGAGATCTTGATCATGTAAAGGGAATTGTAAACCTCAAGGATTTGGTTCTGCATCTTCATGAACCCGATTTCAATCTTGTTTCTCTTACCCACGAAGCTGTATTCTTTCATGAGAACATGAATGTTTATAAGGTTCTCGAACAGATGAAAATGAAGAAGATAAGTCGTGCGCTGGTTTGCGATGAGTTTGGTGCATGTACAGGTATCATTACTTTGAAGGATATACTGGAAGGGCTTGTCGGTACTGTGGATGATGCAGATGATGAACCTGATATCATAAAGCGTGTTAATAAGGAAGGATGGCTTGTTGATGGCCAGTGTACGATGTACGACTTCCTGAATTATTTCAACCGTCCCGAGTTGTTCGAAAAGTCTGATTTCCATACATTGGGCGGACTGATTCTTCAACATTTGCAGCATGTGCCTCAAAGTGGTGAAACTCTTCAGTGGAATGGTTTTGTTTTCGAGGTAGTGGATATGGATGGTGCAAGAATAGATAAAGTACTGGTTACTGCACCAATTGCCGAAGATAATGGCGATGAGGATGCGTAATTTTTAGTGTATAATAGTAATAAAAAGCCTCGTTGTTGATGTTTATTTCAACAACGAGGCTTATTTTGTATGTTCGTTATATTGTCTTATATTGTCATTATATAGTAGTCTTATGATATAAGTAGTATGCTCGTCCGATATAAGTGGTACGGCTGTCCGACTTGAGTGGTACAGGCGTCCGACATAAGTGGTACGGTATATATAATTTTATGCTTTCGACAAATAAAAAATTTGTCTAGTCATTCTGTTTGGTTTGTCTCGACATTTATATGAGTTTGAGGCCGCATTTTTTTATTCCATATAAATCTCTTTTATGGATTGTTTTTTTGATTTTCTTTTTTATCTTCATCATCATCATCTTTATTTTCTTCTTCCTTATACTTCATTTTAACATAAAGTCAATTTGAAGTCAATTTTATAAATTAGTATATATTATATAATAATGTGTATTGTAAAAGGCTGAAATAACAGTTTAAGAAAAACAATCAGTGTGTAAAGTCCGATAAATCAGTAATTTAGGAAAAATATTATAAAAATATTGCAAAAAAGTGAGTCAAATGCTTGTGGAATCAAAAATAAGTCGTACCTTTGCATCCGCTTTCGAGAGGGAAAGACATTAGAGATTGAAATTCTGATAGCAAACCGGTAGGAAAAGGATAACAGATGTTGCTGCACTGAGTATCTTACCTTACA
>JAXEBI010000157.1:0-7132 GCA_034094155.1 Phocaeicola sp. | reverse complement strand
TGAGGATTTTTTTATAATTGTATGTACCTCAAATATACAACATTTTGTGCTTCGAGCACGGAAATAGACGATGAATCAAGTACGTAGGGCTTGATTTTTTATTGCACCGGCATAAAAAACGAAGATTTTTATGTAAGTTTGCATCTAAAGAAGCAAGAGAACGCATACTGTATGCCAACTTCATACAGGTTGACCGGGATATCAAGGAGCTGATCTCGGAAGTGTTCAATATAGAAAACGGAAAATAACGACATAAAATGGACAGTAAAACTCTGGGCAGGCGCATGAGGGCCGTAAGGGAAAAAATCGGGCTCAACCAGAAAGACATTGCTGAAGCCCTCGGCGTTGGCCAGCCCTACATAACCCGCCTTGAAACAGGAGGTGTGAAAACCGACTTCCTGCTAAGAGCATTAACATTCTACAAACAGTATATAAGTCTGGACAGACTGTTCAACGAACAGGTGTCCATACTGGACTGTCTTGCAGAAGAAATGAAATCTCCCCGCAAGGAACTGATTGACAGGAGGGCTGAAAGCATCAGGGAATCGGTCAATGATATACTTGCAAACCTGAAGGAAGAACAGAATAAGAACATCGAAAAGGCAATAAAGGAGTTCAACGTAAAGATAGATGCCATAAAGGAATAGTTGAAGAGTTTTGCTAAAACAAGTTGAATCTAAAATAGTTACAAACATGGAAGCGGCAATAGGAATACTGATAATGCTTGCTGCAGGTATATTCCTGCTGGCATTGCTGAAAAATGTAATAAACATCCTCGGCGGACTTTGGGCCGCATATCTGCTACTGGTAGATGACAATCTCTGGGGCGGCATAATAGTAATCGGACTATTGGTTGTCCTGAACAGCGCTTTGCCTGATAAAAAAGGTAACGCAACCGACTATAAAGCAGAGGAAGTAGAAAAGGCAAGGAAAACAGTACATAAAAGCAAAAAGAGTATAGGTAAGAGTGACGCATGGATGTGGCTCATTCCTGTTCTATGGCCATTGCTGATATTCAAGACCTTTTTCGGAGGTAAGCAAGTGCCGCCTCCATCTCCGGCTGACTATGAACATCATCTGCGCTGCAACGGGAAGTGATATTTATGATTACTGTAGGATAAAGAGAAAACGGGTATTAATTGTTGACTATTAAATGAAATAGTATGAAGAAAATACTGATTTATATATATTCTATGTTTTTGATCATAGTATTATCCTGTTGCAATTTCAATTCTAATAGAAAGTATCAATGTTACACGGATTTTCCATATAGAGTGAATTCCACAACTCAGGAAGAGATAAATCTTGACAGTTTATTTCTTCGCTATCCTTATCGTGTTGAAATTGAAGACAGTATTGCAATTATTTTGGATTTACATCCGGATAATAACTATATGTATGCTTTCACTTATCCAGGTTGGCAGCATATTGTTTCTTTTGGCAATCGGGGAGAAGGTCCTGATGATATCCTTTCGGCTGAGCGTGTAAGGATATGTTCTCCCGACTCTGTGTGGGTTCTAGACTCCAATCGTCGTCAGATAACACGCTGGCGCATAGCAAATGGTAATGCGGAACGTATGGAAGAAATACTTTTGGATGACAGACTCATACGTACTCTGGACTTCTGTAAGACCGCAGAGGGATTTCTGGTAACAGACTATACCGGCAATTACCGTTATCATGTACTTGACCAGCATGGGAAAATCATACAAAGCGTTGGCTATGTGCCTAGTAAAAGGTATGTAGATGATTCTGATAAGCCTGCTCTATCTCAGGCATGGCGCAGTTTTATGGATTATAATCCGAAGAATGGTGTACTGGCAATTGTAACACAACTTGGGGAGGTTGTCGAGTTGTTTAATCTTAAGACCGGAGAACACAAGGTCTATTATGGTCCTGGAGGTGAGCCAGTGTTTTCCACCTTATCTAGTGAGGCTATTCCAAAAGGTATTAAAGGCTTTAATGATGTGGTGGTTTCAGATTCATGTATATATACTATTTTTGATGGTACACCATTCAAAGACCGTATTAATTCGTTGCGGGCGGGCAATAAACTTCCAGCAGGAGGCAATAATATTTATGTATTCGGACTTGATGGCTGTCCATTGGAGAAAATGTCAACAGAATGTTCTGCTTTTGGTATTGAGTTTATAAGAGGTAATATCTATACTGTAGGCAATGATAAAGATATTCCTTTGTATTCATATAAATGTCCTCAAAATAAATTTGCAAATGTAGATAAAAGACATAAATAACTCCTCTTCGGTTTTCTTACAATAAGGTCTTTGATGTATACTGTTACAATTCATAGGGAGAATTTTATTGAGAGCCTTATCTGATATTCTTAGAAATATCAGATAAGGCTCTGTAATTCGTATGAAAATTTATACTGAGTAGGATTGAGTTAACCTGCCTTTTATTATTATTAATGGCATGAATCACAATTAAAGACTAGTTTGTAACCTTTTCCTCTGATGGATACAACATTGATGCCCAGAATTGCAATGCATTCTTTCAGTGATTTAATAAGGTGATATGCTTTATCTTTTGCTTCTACGCTTTCTGTATTTTCATATAGTTTGTATATGTCTGTATGTGATAAGAAGAAATCTTCCTTTGAAATAAACTTACGGAAAATTCTTATATTGTTACCGCTTAGAATAACTTGTGTGTCGTTGTATCTTAAAGTGTGGTGATTATTATCCCAATAATATCCATTATGAATCTCAACCCACTTAGTTGATTGATATTTTCTTTGTTTTATAATGTTTCCATCCTCATTTTTTATCTCTTTTGAGATATTTTCTTTTTTGTTTCTACTATACATTATGTAGCAGATTATTGGAATGAACATAACGGCAAGTATAATATATGTATATATATTATTCAGTAAAAGTCTGTATGTTGGGGTATATATATAGGCCTGTAATGTTATATCAGATTTGTTATTATAGTCTTTTCTGTATTTGTATTCCTGTACGAGTATTGCTTTTCTGATGAATTTTTCATCGCCAGAATTATATTTTTTCCCATTATATATATATCCAATGGCTGTATTAGTATATTTGTTTATTTTATGCATTTCATATCTGAACAGGCTATCTAAATGATTCCTTTCCGAGTCTTTTGCAATAAAATAAGCCTGGTCACTCCAATTTTTCTTTTCTTCACCCAATATTTCGTTTGGAGAATTCTTTTGGTGGTACTGAATATTGATCTGTGAGATATATAAATCTTTTTCTTTGTTGATGGCATTTATGAAAGCACGTTTTGCACTTTCGGAAATGTGCATCTTGGTTGTATTGAAGTTTATGCTTATTATAACAATTGTTATTAATGCGTATGTAGTATATGCAAAGATGCATTTTATATTAGTCAATTTCATATTTTGAGTCTTGCTTTCTGAAAATAATCTGAAAGTAATTAGAAATCTTCCTGAAATTTTATATAGTTAAATGCCTGATAAACAGAATGATATGATTTTCTTCAGAAAATTTTCAGCGTTTTTTTATTATTTATTACCTAACTTTGTCGCAAAAATAAAAAAAAAACTGAAAAGTTATGAAAGCATTATTATTTTTAATTTTAGTAGTATTATGTGCCTGTTTTGGTTCGCAGCAAGGTAATGAATTGAAGTCATTAGAAATGGACCAACTTTTATTGAATAATGTAGAAGCATTGGCTAATGATGAAGGGGTTAATTATTTTTGTTATGGTGAAGGTGACATTGAATGTTATGGAGTGAAAGTAGAATTTAAAGTTGAAGGTTTGAATTTAGATTATTAATTGTATTAGAATCATAATTTCAATCGGTAAATGAGAAATCTTATTTTTATCATATTTTCTTTTTTGTTTCTTTTTTCTTGCTCAGATGATAAGAAACATAATATTGAAGTATTGGTCAAGGAATGGAATAACAAGGAAATCCGTTTCCCTGAAAATTCTGTATTTACGCGCTACGTAACAGATACGGTTCCATACAGGATATCCAAAACCGATTACAAGGTAGTGGTATTTGTAGACTCTGTGGGATGTATCAGTTGCAAGCTTCAGTTACCAAGATGGAAGGAGTTCATGCATGAGGTGGATTCACTTAGTGACGGAAATGTCCCATTTGTATTCTTCTTCCAGACAAAGGATGTGCGTGAATTGAGATACATCTTGAAGCGCGACAATTTTTCGCATCCTGTATGTATAGACACGGAAGACAGTTTCTATAAACTGAACCGGTTTCCTAAGGAAATGATGTTCCAGACATTCCTTATAGATTCTGAAAACCATGTGAAAGTGATAGGAAACCCCATCCACAACCTGTCCGTAAAGGACCTTTACCTTAAGGAAATAGCCAGAATAGAAGCTGAATCACTGCCTGTAACCACAATTGAAGCTGATTCTGCAGAGTATCACTATGGTGTGGTAGGCGAAAACATGACAGCAAGCAAGAAGATTGTCCTGCATAACACTGGAAATAAAGTGTTCCGCATAAAGGGAACAACAACATCATGCGACTGCATGACTGCGGAATATGACTGGGATGAGATTCCACCCGGAGAAAAAGCTGCGATGACGGTTGAATACAAGGCAGAAGAACCGGGTGATTTCTGGCGTACCATAACAATATATGGCAATATCCCCGAGAAGTCCTTTACTTTGGACTTTTGGGGAACAGTCAGAAAGTGAGATATAAAAAGAGTGGAGATATGGATTTTGTACAGCAACTTCTAATTTGTATCTATTCATATTCCACTCCATGTTAAACCATTCAAAAAAGGAGGTATAACGAATACAAAAATAATGATAATTTTGGAGCGATGCAAATCGGGATTGGTCGCTTAATATGTGAATAAACAAAAGTAATTAACAAATAAAATTTTAATTAATATGAAAAAGAGAATATTGAAAATAGTTTTCGCATCAGCATTTGTTTTGGTAGCCGGATATAGCGTATATGCTTCACAGCAGAATGCTGAGATGTCTGATTTGGCTTTGGCTAATGTGGAAGCATTGGCTGGTGGAGAAAGTAGTGGAAGTTGTAGATGGAAAAGGGTAAAGGATAATTATGGATGTACCTACCATGTTTGTGTATCAAATGGTGATGGGGATATTTGTGCTTGTGGTTCTACAAATGGGTAATATCCAGTATTCTATTATAACAATTATTAAATCAATATAATCTTGGACCTGTTTAATTCCAGTAATAGCATATTCAAATCGGAGCATTAAGCAGGTTCTTTTTTTATTGGATTTTCTTGGAAATGTTACGTATAATAGAGTTATATATAATAATGAACAGGGGTATTGAAAGTCTGTATTCTAAAACCTTATTCTATTTATTATCTATAATATTTTAGCATAAAAAAACTATGTAAAATAGCACTAACAATTGGGAGTCAACGGCAAAGCATCAAAGATTGTAAACTTTGTATATACTTTGATTGATTTACTTGCTTTTGCATGAGAATCAATTCCATTTAGTAAATATCTCAATTTTATATCAAGTTTAGTATAAATCATTCAACTTTACATGTTGGGAATAAAACATCAATATATGAATAAAATATTTTTTTATTGCGTGATTCTATTTCTGATAATTTCATGCTCAGAGAATAACCAGCATGATAGCTGTATTTTTCATGTGAATGAATACTTAATTCCTAATAGCAACAAGGTTAAATTATCTGGTTTGTTTAGCAATTACCGTATCATTCCTTTGGAGACAAATGATTCTTCGCTTATAGGAGGACGAGGAAACAAGGTTATTCAACGTGATTCATTGCTATATATCCATTCAGGAAATTCTGTATTGTGTTTTGGCGCGGATGGACATTTCATATACAAATTTGACAAACATGGTAGCGGCCCGGAGGATTATGTAGATATTTCAGATTTCGATGTTGTATCTCCAGAAAGTGGGAAATGCGAATTGTGGATAGCCGGTTCAAGTGGTATACAGATTTATGATGCAAATAACGGGACATACTTGAGAAAAATATATTTGGAAGACCAAGTACTCCAGTTTAAGTTTGTGAATAACAACACTATATTGTTTATTACAACCGGTGAAAAGATTTTTCATGTATGCAACAAAGATGGCACAGTACGCAAAAGCTTTATGGAGAAAGATCTTGCAAACTCTGTTCATAAATTCTGTCAGTTTTTTGAATGGCAGGGAAAGATTGCATACCAGTTGGGAGATACTCAAACCGCTATAGTTTACGACCCTCAGACTGATGAATGTAGCATGAAGCCTATTTTGTTACCAGATAATAATGTCCTTACTCCAGAAGTTAGCTGTAGATATTATAAACAATACGGTTATCTGAAGCAATACGATGAAATGACCAAAGATTATACTTTGCTGCTTGATATACGTACATCTTGTGAAAAAGCTACACTGACATGGATATCTCCAGGGAAACAGCGCTTGCTAACACTGATTTCTTCAGATGTTTGTAGTACCTATTATTTTTCAGATATAATCAATGACATATTTCCTTCTTCAGACAATTTGTTCCTGGCTACATTAACAGGTTGTGAAAGTGATTCCCCATCCAGATTATTGTTCAAGATTCCTTCACAAAGGCCAGGAGGAGAAGAAGATAACTTTTGGTTACTGGAGGCTGATTTGTAGATATTATGAAGGCCACTCTTCACAATACAGACAAAGAGAGATTCTTTATAAAGGGAATTACCATTTCTTGCGACTGCATGACTGTGGAATACGACTGGATGAGATTCCGCCCGGAGGGAAAGCTGCAATGAAGGTTAAATACAAGGCAGAAGAACCGGGTGATTTCTGGCTTACCATAACGATTATATGGCAATGTCCCTGAGAACTCCTTTACCTTGGACTTTTGGGGTACTGTCAGAAAGTGAGAGATAAAAAAAGAGTGGAGATATGGATTTTGTACAGCAACTTCAAATTTGTATCTATTCATATTCCACTCCATGTTAAACCACTTAAAATAAAGGATGTGTTACCAATGCAAATGTAATGATTATTTTGAAGCACTACAAATCGTGTATTTGTTGCTTTGTGTGTGAATAAAAGATTTAATATTATAAACAAGATTTAGAATCTTATGAAAAAGAATATTATTAGAACTGCATTCGTTGCAGCATTCGCTTTAAT
>JAXEBI010000156.1:0-6691 GCA_034094155.1 Phocaeicola sp. | reverse complement strand
GCTGAACATTACACAAAGCAGCATGTCCTTCGTTGCAGTGATATACATCTTTCTTGATACCAAGTTTTTTAAGCAACAAAACACCACCGATACCGAGAAGGATTTCCTGTTTCAAACGATTTTCCCAGTCACCTCCATAGAGCTGATGTGTAATAGGACGGTCGAACTCACTATTCATTTCATTGTCAGAATCAAGCAAATACAAAGGAACACGACCAACATTTACTCTCCACACATAAGCATGAACATAATAGTCGAGATAAGGAACATCAACCACCAATGGTTTTCCATCCTCACCCATAACTCTTTCCAAAGGCAAGCTACCAAAGTTCTGAGCTTCATAATTGGCAACCTGCTGTCCGTCCATCGACAAACTCTGTGTGAAATATCCGTAACGATACAAGAAACCTACGGCACACATATCAACATTACTGTCGGAAGCTTCCTTAAGATAATCACCGGCAAGAATACCAAGACCACCTGAATAAATTTTAAGAACATGAGTCAAGCCATATTCCATACAGAAATAAGCTACTGAAGGACGATCAGTATTAGGAGCCTCGTTCATATAAGCCTTGAACTTGGCATAAATATCATTAATTCTATTAAGAACTGCCTTATCATTTGAAAGAGCTTCAAGTTTTTCATAGCTCAGACGTTCCAAAAGAGCGACAGGATTCTGACCAACAACACTCCACAACTCTGGGTCAAGTGATTTGAACATATCTGTTGCTTCATAATTCCATGACCACCAGATATTGCGAGCCATTTCCTGTAACATTCCTAAAGATTCCGGTATACGAGATTTTACTGTAACCTCCTTCCAAACCGGAGCGTTTGCATAGTTTGTTTTGATTTTCATATCTCTCAAATACTTAAATTAAGAATTCAATTTTTCAAGTCTTTTTGAAGCATTACGCAAAGCAATGTCATAAGCCTCATAATAATATTTAATAAAATGTTTCCACAAAGCCTGTTCAGCAATTGCAGAGGCATTTTTACGAATCTTCTCAACGTCTTTTTCAGACAGACAAGAGAAATCACTTATTGTATCCTTGATAGCATCGGCCACTTCAGAATAATTATAGTCAGTACGGTGAATGACTTTTACGCCATCACGCAACTCACCATAACGGCCAACCAAAGAATTAACCCACAATCCGAAACCAGCAAGATCGGAAGTTATTGTAGGTACTTTAAAAGCAATACTTTCCAATGGAGTATAACCCCATGGCTCATAGTATGATGGATATACACTAAGGTCATTTCCCAGAACCAGATCATAATATGTCATATTGAAAATGCCGTCACGACCATCAAGATAGCAAGGGACAAAGATAACCTTAACCTTAGATTCAGGAGAGTTTGACATATTCAGATATTTCAGCATATCCAGAACCTGATCATGGCTCATATTGTGCAACCAATGTGTTATAAAAGGCACCTCGAGAGGTGTAGAGAACTTTTCGTTGCTCTTAAGACGCTGAATAAGGTCTTCTCTCGCATCGCCTACCCAACCCGGCACATTAATAAAAGCCAATACATTCTTTTTAAGGTTTTTATCTCTTGTAAGACGATTTAAAGTTTCAAGATATACATTAATTCCTTTATTTTTAAACTCGTACCTTCCACTTGTTCCAATAATTAAAGTATTATTGTCTAACGAAGTACCTAACAACTTATTTGCAACATTAAGCATCGCCTCACGTGCTTTTTTGCGTTTTACAGAGAAAGTTCTTCCTTTAGGAACAAAATCATCCTCAAAACCATTCATCAGCACAACATCAGCTCCTTTATCAAGCAACTCTTTACACTCATTGTTAGTTATTTCACTTACAGTAGTAAAGCAATCCACATGATGCGCTGTCTGTTTTTCAATAGAATGTTTAGACTCCATATTTAGTTCACGAGCCATCTGGTCACCATTATATGCAAACAAATAATCATATAAAGGTTTATTGTTTCCGGCTATAGAACGTCCTATAGATGTTGCATGCGTAGTAAATATAGTAGCAATTTCAGGAACATGTTTCTGAACATACAGAGCTCCGAGACCTGTCATCCACTCATGAGCCTGATAAACTACTTTATCATCTGTGGTTAAAAAGAATATGTAGAAGCTTTCCACAACCTTTCCGGCTGCATAAGAGAACATTGAAGCTTCATCATAATCACCATAGGCATGAAGAGAATCTACTTGATAATCAATCCAAGCCTGTGTGTAAATATCATTTTTCTGCTCGAAATAAGGAGCAAAGTCAACCAAAACTGCGATAGGATTACCCGGAATATTCCAGCGTCCCAAACGCATATTCAAACCTTCTGCCTCGGAAGCATGTATACGCCAATCCTTGAGCAAATCATCATCCTCGACAAACAAGGGATTCTCCTTTCCTTTCCATACATCAGGACCTATGAAAAGAATCTTATCTACAAATACCTGCTGAAGAGTTTTAGCTCTTGTAGACAAAACTGTGTAAATTCCTCCAACTTTATTACACACTTCCCAACTAGATTCAAAAATGTAATCAGGAGTTAAAAGCTGTTTCATCATTTTATTAGTTTTTTCTTAATCGATTGCAAAGATAGATAAAAACAAACATAAAATCAAAAAAATCAAACATGTTTTACATTAAAAGGTCGTTACAAAAGTTTAAGCCTCACCTGTAAAAGCAAAATTTTCAGTTCTATTACAATATATATTACACAAAGTCGCAACAAGCGTAATTTATAAAAAAAGGCTGTATCGCCTGCAAAAGCGATACAGCCATATTTAAAATCTGTAAAATCAGTAATTACAATATCTGTTTATATGTATTATACCATCAATACAGCCACAAGAGCAAGGATAGCATAGAATTCAGGGAACGCAGCATAAATCATAGTGTTTGTTGAAACATCATGTCCCTGTGCCATAGCAGCGATACCATTGGCACAAATCTGACCCTGACGGATAGCAGAGAACAAACAAACAAGACCAACACCAAGTCCTACACCAAGCATCAAAGGACCATCTGTAGCGAAATCCTTAGTCATTGACATAAGAAAAGCTATAAAACCATAAAGACCCTGAGTAGAAGGAAGTGCTGAAAGAATCATATAACCTGCCGACTTAGAAGGATCTTTCTTCAAAGCACCTACAGCAGCATTACCTGCAATTGTTGTACCATAGCAACTTCCGATACCAGCCAAACCTAACATCAGACCCAAGCCGATGTAACCTAAAATTTCATTCATAATTTCTAAATTTTATTCGTTATTATTTTTTGTTTTCTTCTATTGAGGCAAACGGCTTATAAGCTTCACCTTTACCGTTATACCCGGAATTCTTAAAATATTCTACAAATGTAAGACGCAGCGGATGAACAAAGCCACTCAAACATGACATGGCAATATTCAAGGCATGACCAAACACAAGGATCAGACCACAGAAGATCCATGTAAGCACATCGCCTACTACAGGAACACCCGGAATCTGTATATCAATCATAAATGCCAGCTGATTGAACACCATACCAAGCATAGCACCGGCAAGTCCCAACGCATACAGACGAATATAAGAAAGTACATCGCCCACAAGACCAGTAGCCATGTTGTAAGTATCCCAAACACCAGCACCTATATTAATAAATATATTACGGCGTATATTATTGAACAAGAAAATTCCAATAGCAGATATTCCGCCAATAATAATGAATGCCATATTTGCGACTTCAGGAGTGATACGTTCGAGATACATCAATCCGCCAGTAGCGACAAAACCAGCCACACATAATAGCCAGCCCCATTCACTCAGCGAGTTCATGAAACCATATCTAACTGTAGAGCAGAGGGCCTTAACAGTCATGGCAACTATGATATGCACTACACCGATTGCAAGCGAAAGATACATCAACTTGTCGGAAGCTACCATATACTGTTTCATTGTTTCAAGCCAAGGCCAGTTAACTTCCATCAGATTCACTCCGAAGAATGTTCCGAATATAGTACCCAATACAGTTGTTGCAGCACCCAAAGTCATTACAAGGTTCATCATGCCCTTCATTGACTTGTCAACCTTAGATTTCAGGTAAGCCCCAAGCAATATAAGAATCAAGCCATATCCGGCATCACCCACACAAAATGCAAAGAACAATGTGAAGAACGGAGCAAGCAAAGGTGTCGGGTCAAACTCCCCATATTCAGGCATACCATACATCTTTGTAATCACCTCATACATACGGGCAAAAGCTCCATTCTTAAGCTTAATAGGCGCATTATCCTCTTTAAGAGCGTCACGTATTTCAAAATATACATCCTTATTACTCAGGAAATCCTTAACAGCCAGCTCATTTTCAGCAGGAACCCATCCCTCCATAAGAAGCAGATGTCCTTCGGCCATAGCTTCACCGCTAAGTTTAACTTTCCGGAGCTCCATACCCTCTTGAAGAAGTGACAGAGAATAGCGCAAAGAAGCACAATTGGAACGGCAAAAATCGGCCAACTGTTTTTTACACTCATCAAGTCGTCTGTCCAAAGCACTCTTTTCTGCATTCAATTCTTTCAAACTCCTTGAAGGCAACTGAACCGATTCTATTTCGAGTTCTACATTCTCATCCTTAGTTATAGTGATAAAATAAACCTTACCACCTTGAGAATTGATTTTTACCGCATTATATTCCTGTACCCAGGACTCATCAAACTGACGGTCGAGACAAGTAAAGAACTTAATATTCCAACCAACTTCAGAAAGTTTCCTGACAGACTCCCATTCAAAATCTCCCCAGACTTCCATCTGAGCACATTCCTTAGCCAATACAGTCTGCTTCTGCAACACATCCTGTACTGCCGCATTCAGCTGTTCGTACTTGGAAATAATCTGCTCTCCATCAATATTTCTGTCAACAGAGTCGGACAAATTATTACCTGCACGCATTTGCATATCCTGTATAACATTCTTATACAAAGCCATACGCTGAACTACAAGTTGCATATCGGAGTCCATCTCTCCATGCTGTTTTTCCACCACATGAACTACCCCCAGTTCTCTTAAACCTTCAAGAAAACTGTCGTACTCCTTATGGTATATAAGGAAAGTCAGCTTTTTCATTTTAGATATCATCCTCAGCCTCCTTTCTCTTTTCCTGAATAGACTTAAGAATCTTCTGTGAAGATTTTGAAAGATTCTCTTCGTCTTCCATAAAACGTTTAATTTTTCTCAAAGCATCCTGATAACCAGGAATCTGCACCTTCTCAAAAAGATTAACCTTTTGAGTGGTCTTTTTACGCGCATGTTCAAGCAAACCCAGTTTGGCAAGAGTAAATTCTCTTTCTATAGCTGTTCTCGCAAGAGATTTCAAAATGTGTATACCATCAGCATACCATTTAGGACACGAAAACAAACTATAGTATCGAACGTCGAAATCAACCTGTTCGAGCATTGGCACACGAACACCGGCAATTTTACGAACGCCCAAATGAACATCCCTCACCTTTATTAATGAAGTATCAAATTCATTCCAGAGTGCGAACATGGCTTCATACGCCTGAATCTGCTGTTCGAGACGTTCCTCAAGTTCCACAGCTTCCGTCTTGCAGCGCTTTACTTCCAGGCGCAATGCACTCTCCTTATTCTTAATAATAGGGAGCGTACGCACACGCACCTTCAACTGCTTTTCGAGTTGCTGTAGTGAGGTTTTATTATATTGAAACTTAATAGCCATATCTCTGTCCGTTTAAAGAAATCCAACTACTTCTTCCAATACTGATCAACGAATTCCTTCTTGATATTAACCTCTTCAGGCTTAAAGTACTTGCTGAACAATCCCCATGTAACATCAAGCATCTCAGTAGTGTTAAGGTTTACATCGATAGCAAGCAACTGATTTGCATAATCCTTAGCAAAGGCCAAAGTTCGTTCATCGTAATTTGTAAGGTCGAAACCATTTTCCATCTTGGTCTTGGCATTAGCTGCATCGGCATAAAGACGTACAGCCGCATTCATCACCTGAGGATGATCCTTACGAGTCTTCTTACCACTTACCAACTGTTTCAGACGTGACAAAGAACGGAACGGATCCACGATAACCTTACCTATATCACTGTCACGGCGCAAGAACAACTGACCTTCGGTAATATAACCAGTATTATCAGGAACGGCATGAGTAATATCACCTCCAGAAAGAGTAGTTACCGCAATAATTGTAATTGAACCTCCACTTGGGAACTGCACTGCTTTTTCATAAATCTTTGCAAGGTCGGAATACAAAGAACCAGGCATAGAGTCCTTTGAAGGAATCTGGTCCATACGGTTAGATACGATAGCCAGCGCATCGGCATACGAAGTCATATCTGTAAGAAGAACAAGCACCTTTTGGTTATGCTCTACGGCAAAATATTCAGCTGCAGTAAGAGCCATATCAGGGATAAGCAATCGTTCCACAGGAGGGTTTTCGGTAGTATTCACAAAACTGATGATACGGTCGAGAGCACCGGCATTAGAGAACACATTCTTAAAATAAAGATAGTCATCATTGGTCATACCCATACCACCAAGGATAATCTTATCAGTTTCCGCTCTAAGTGCCACATTAGCCATCACCTGGTTGAAAGGCTGGTCAGGATCTGCGAAGAAGGGGATCTTCTGACCCGTCACCAATGTGTTGTTCAAGTCGATACCAGCGATACCGGTAGCGATCAACTCAGAGGGCTG
>JAXEBI010000155.1:0-2993 GCA_034094155.1 Phocaeicola sp. | reverse complement strand
ACAATATCCTTTTTGGGACAACAAATCCATTGAATCAATCTCATACTCCATACCAAGCTCCACCAGCTTCTGCATATCACGGTCCACAAAATGACGGCATACGAAAATATCTCCTACCTGGTGACGGATAGTCCCTGCCGTACCCACATTGACCACCAAGTCCGGTTGCGCATGGCTTATCGCTTCAGAAAGATAAAAAGCCGATTTCACCTTTCCCACACCGGTACGGAGATAGCCAACCTGCACCTCTTCCTCCCCTATCAGTCCGGGAAATTTCAATTCAGTAAATTCGCCTTGTACGGCATAAGTAACCAAGATTCTCATATCAATTCATTGTTTGTAGTTCCTACCTATTCAAAAAATTACTCCTTGAAGAAAAGACAAAGGTAGAAACCTTTTTTTGAAGATTCCTACCTTTGAGGCAATTAAATACACAGTGGTTCCAGAAGAATGATAAATTATTCGTCCAGTTTCCTTTTATATTCGCCGATAAAATAACTGTCCGGATACTCCTTCTCTGCCATCAGCAAGCAATTTTTGGCCTCATCCGTCCTATCGTTCTGCATATAGTATTGAATCAAGAGAGCATAGGCGTATTCTCTTCCCCAGGTAGGCAGGCTGGAATCATCTGTATTCTTGTCAGGAGATGAAGTAGCTTTCTTCAAATAATATTCCACCTTCTTCCCGCCACCGAAACTAGCCGGAGTGTAATAATCGTTACTGCCCAATACATACCAACCTCTTACATTGGTAGAGTCCAGTTCCAAAGCCTTCCCAGCATTTTCCCGAATGCCAGCAGATATTCTTCCTGCCTCCATACCCGAAGCAAACTGAATGGAAAAACTCTGCACAAGCGCTAATAAGGCATAGGTTTCAGAAGTTTTGTTCCCTATATCATTCAAAATAGCGGAGGCTTCCTTTATCACTTTCCCACTATCTTCCTTCTTTCCAAGTTTCAAATAGAAAACACTTTTATAGTAGGTAATATAAGCCTTCCAATACGGAACCATACCATTCCCATCTTCAAGTTTGTTCAGCTTTGTAAACAGACTATCGAGCGGAGCTGCAGTATTTTGAACAAAGCAATTGTTCATAGCCAGTTCAATTTTTTTCTGAATGCCGTCCAGTACATCATCAGATTCAGTTCTTGACAATGAGGCTCCACAAGCCGCATTGACCATACATACGCCTACTACAAATGCAGACAAGAGGACAAATAAAACAATACTCCTTTTCATAATTTCTCATTGTTTTTAATCAGACACTGCCATTTTCCATCAATCCCATCAAATTCTCAGGAAAATCATAATTTTCCCACCAGATAAGATTTCAACGCCTCTATATATTCTTCAAAGGCATCCACTCCCTGCGGAGTAATCCTACAAAGTGTACAAGGCATTTTTCCTTTAAAAGTTTTTGTTATCTCCACATAACCCGCCTTGCTGAGCTTATCCAACTGCACACTGAGGTTTCCTGCCGTAGCTTTCGTTTGTTGGCGGATATAGACAAAATCCGCTTCCTCAACACTGATGAGCAACGACATCACCGCAAGCCGCAGTTCACTGTGGAGCAAAGGGTTCAGTTCTTTAAACATATCAAATTTTATTCTTCCATTTATTTTTCAACAATGCATAGAGAGATATTCCCAACAAAGGAAGCCCCAATAAAAGCATGTCCCAACGTATAGAATACCATATTTCCAACAGATTCCCATTGAACTTCTTTTATTGCAACCGGAAATAAAATGAATAGCAAAACAATCATCCATACCATAAATTTCCAGGAGAGCAGAAATCTGTCCAAAACATTATTTATTGTCTTCATCTTATACCTCACTTTCTGTTGTGAACTTCTTTCCGGGCTTTATAGTTCAAAATATGCCCCGGAACAATCATGGCAAAGACCACCACACCGGTAAACCAAACCAAAGACACGTATGACGTTCCGGAATTCAGTGCATCAAAGAAACTCTTCATACCCCACATAAGCCCCATAGCCGGAAAGATAAAAAATGTAGTATAACGAATGATGCAACCCGTAATGATACTTCCCATCGACATGACAATAGCCCCCATAGGAAGAATAACCTCATACCGTTCAAGATCCGTAGCCATCAATACAAATATCATACAAATCAGTCCAAACATCCTCCAAACCTGAACTAAAATCTTGTCAATGTAAGATTTTACCATCTTCTGACGCTTACGCATCAAAAGAAATGTCAGTAAATACCCGATAACGGGAATTCCCCAAAATCCCCACATCCAGAGAGGATTCTTTGTAAAGTACACACCCGCCAACACCGTCAATGTCACCAATACACTCACATATCCCCACACTAAAAACATGTTTCCGCTACCTGTGTCCAAATTCCGACGCGTATTCTGTATCATCTGAGTGATGAGTTCCAAACTCTCTTTCTCGTTCAGTTTCTTGTCTTCCATAATCAATAAATATTTATTTATCCTGCTTTGCCATTCCGTTTAAGTAATGTCCCGGTATCACCATCATAAAAACAAAAGCCGATGCAAAAACCAGTATTTGGTCGAAACCGTGTACATAGATACACCCCACAGAGGCCAAAGCTCCCACCACTCCGCACACTGTCACCACCTTCATCTTTATAATCAGTCCCGTCAGTGCCGTCCCCATTCCCATCATCAGCAATATGACAAAAAGGACAGACATATTCCAGAAGAAGATGGAAACCCAGGAAACAAAAAAGCCCCCTAATCCGAATACCGCCCATACATATCCTACAATACGGTCAATATAAGTCTTAATCATCTTCGGCTGTTTGTGCTCAATCCATAAAGTAGAAGGCAGGGAAATAGCCGGCAACAAAAACCACAGCCATTGCCAATGATAATTTCCCGTTTCCTTCAACAGAAACCAAACCAATAACGACACTATTATGGTCGTATATCCCCATATCAGAAAAGGAGCTCCGGAATTCCGAGTCATCCGGGACTTCGTATTCTGTATCATTTGAG
>JAXEBI010000154.1:0-15923 GCA_034094155.1 Phocaeicola sp. | reverse complement strand
CCGCAATCTGTATATTTTTTAGCACAAAAGCTAATTTTTATATATAAATGTCCTATTTTTCCTATAAATAATAGCTTTATGTTGAATATTTAGTAAATTTGCAATCACGAGAAAAAGAACTTATTCTAACTATTTAATACCTAAGTTATAAATTTAGTTTTCCAGCCAAAACTAATCTTATAAAACAAAACCTTACAAAATATGATTATGAATACTTTATCAATCATCAGAAAATTATCCACTAAATCTATCTGCACAAAAGCATTGTATTTTTTGGCCGCCGGTGCTATAGCAGTAAACTTAAATTCATGTACAGAGGAATCTGTAGATGGCGACATTGTTGGTAAATATTACAACCTGACCAGCAACTCGAATACAGAAATTACCATACAGAGCAATGCCAACGGATACAGTCTTAAATGTATATTCGACGACAACAGAGAAGAAAATATCAAAAGCTATACCTGGAACGGTGTTTTTGTAAATGTTCCATCGGATGCAGTAAAAGACGCGACCGGAAAAGAAATTGGTTATGTAAGATTCTCTAAAGATGCAGTTGAATTTGAGGCCTACACCCAAAGAGAAGGAACTTATAAGGGATATCGTGACGATATGGCCGATTTGCAAAATACAAGAAGCATAATGAGTGACTCAACTGTAGTGAAAAATGATTCAACAATGACAAAAAACAACTCCGATACACTACAATAAACAATGACTCTGCTATAATAAGCAACAATTCTGCTACTGTAGGTAACGAGGCAACGACTCTACTACAGAAATCAACGATTGCTGCAATAAACAACAGCACTGCCCAGAACAATAAATAATCCTAAAAACATTTATTGATTTATTCACAATAATACAAAAGCCATAAGATTTATAGGTCAATTCCATTAATAGAATGATCAATAAATCTTATGGCTTTTATTTTTATTTTTTATAAGAAAGCGACTACCATATATATTCTGCATATATGGCTAATTTACTCATTTCTGCATTTATTTTATCACCCTGAAATAACCATCCTTACGTGGTTTAGGAGCATCAGGCTGATTGGCAGGATAGCCCAATGAAAGAGCACCAATACCCACAAGTCCATCTGGCAAACCAAATATTTTCATCAATTCCTTCCCCTCTTCTGTAGAGAACATTTCTCTTTCTCTATGTATCCAGCAGCTTGCAAGACCTATAGCATGAGCTGCAAGCATCATATTTTCGAGTACACAACTTCCGTCCTGAATAGGGTTATTGGCATCAGCAGGGGTAAATACCAGTACGTATGTAGGCGCATCATAATAAGGATTTGAAGTAACTCCCATTACCTTGGCATTCATTGCTGCAAGTTGTTTACGGATTTCAGGGTTCTGCACAGCCACAATATACGGCGACTGCATACCACGTGAAGTTGGTGCATAAGTACCGGCTTCAAGAACAGCATTGAGTTCTGCATCTGTAATCTGCTCTGGTTTATACTGACGACAGCTGCGTCGTGTCTTTATTATTTCCAAAAATTCTCTGTTCATATTTTTATTCTTTTTAGGTTTCAAATAATTCAATCTTATCTTTAAACATCACAATATGCATTTAATCAACATAAAGGATTCCACTTCCAAGGATTCAACTTCCAAAGATACACAAAAATATATTCATACAAAAAACCTCCCTAATACTATTCAGAAAGATTCGTATTAAGGAGGTAAAATTAATATCGTATAACAAATAATCAGATAAGCTTTAAACTTAAGAAAAATCCGCCGTCAGCCTTTCTGTTCTTCTGCGAAAATCAGTTGTTTTCAGGGCGCAATTTACGTACTGTAACTGCAGTCTGCCACATTTCGCTTTCACGCAAAGCCTTCAGCTCTTCTTCAAGTTTTTCGCGATAGTCAGGCTTAGAGTTAGAATCAATAGAAATCTGAGCTTCATGACCACTCTTAACGCTTGCATACAATTTTTCTACTACAGGCTTGATAGCGTCATGGAACGGGCCCATCCAGTCGAGCGCGCCACGCTGAGCGGTAGTAGAGCAGTTGGCATACATCCAGTCCATACCATTTTTGGCAAACAGAGGCATCAAAGACTGAGTAAGTTCTTCTACTGTTTCATTGAAAGCTTCGGATGGAGTATGTCCGTTTTCACGCAAAACTTCGTACTGAGCAAGCAACAATCCCTGGATAGCTCCCATTAGAGAACCACGTTCACCGGTAAGGTCGGATGTAGCCTCACGCACAAATGTAGTCTCGAAAAGGTAACCAGAACCGATACCGATACCCAAAGCAATAGTTCTGTCGAATGCCTTGCCAGTAACATCCTGATATATAGCATATGATGAATTCAAGCCACGGCCTTCAAGGAACATAGTACGAAGAGATGTACCAGAACCCTTAGGAGCTACCATGATAACATCGATATCAGCAGGAGGTACCACACCAGTGCGGTCGTTCCATGTAATAGCGAAACCATGAGAGAAGTACAATGCTTTTCCCGGAGTAAGATATGGCTTGATTGTTGGCCATACCGACATAACTGCCGCATCCGACAACAGACACATTATAATTGTAGCTTTTTCGCAAGCCTCTTCGATACCGAACAATGTTTCTCCTGGTACCCAGCCATCAGCAATAGCTTTTTCGAAAGTCTTTCCCTGACGCTGACCTACAATAACATTGAATCCATTATCGCGAAGGTTCAGAGACTGTCCAGGACCCTGAACACCATATCCTATAACTGCAATCGTTTCGTCTTTTAAAATTTCACGAGCTTTTTCCAATGGAAACTCTTCGCGTGTGATGACATTTTCCATCACACCACCAAAATTTAACTGTGCCATTTCTTTAATAAATTATTAAGTTAAACTAAATATCTGTTTTATATCTTGTTACTTTATATTGTTTCATTATATAGCTTCTATATACTGCTTATTTGTATAACTTATTTATATATATCGCTTATTTATATAACTTATTCTACCTTATCTTATCGATATAAGTAATTAAAATTTTACATATCCTTGAACACTATCTTACTGCGTACCACAACTTCCTTATCATTTTTCAACACTTCTACATCGAATTCGTTTTCTGCCTTCTGCTCTTTGTAGAATGTAAGCTTGTCGCCGTAATAGCTTTCGGCCACGTACGCCATTTCGAATCTGTTTATAAACTTCGAGCGGAAAATATCCATAGGGAACAAGTCAAGAATATGTTCGATATATTTTATACTGTTAACATGTCCGTTGCAGTCTATATCACTGTATTTTGCCACATAATCACCGGCCGGTTCTGTTTCCTGTCCTACCTTTATTCTGCCAGGTTTGGCTATAGGACAATCCTTCTGACATACATAATCCACAATACTTCCCCCATGAAGTGTAAGCAAATCTGCAGGCTTGCGTGTGTCGGTACTAATCATAGCCCATATAGAACGGGCATATCCAATCGCTTCACCTTCTTTATTCAGAATAGAGAAATTGCGGTCGGTAAACAGCCTGTAAACATTCTCTACCCATGTCTGAATACTGAAATTCTGATATTGTAAAGGAAATTCGTACATTTCGATAGCCAGACGCGACAACACCCAAGTGTAATGACTCTCATTCAGCTCGGCTATACCGAAGCCTCTCTCTGTAGCATGAAAACCGGCACAGTTGAGCAAATGATTTCCCAAAACACCCATAGTAAGCTTACCGGTAAAATCTACATGAAACGGTTCAACCACGAAACTGTATGTACCAACTTTGTTTTCTTTCTCTTCGCTCATAAAAATCCTCCTAACATATTTGCATATTATAATAACATGAATCTGTATCCCGAAAGGTTCAGAATACGTTTATTTTTTCCGAATATAGGAAAATAAACCGAATATTATGAAGCAAATTACAAATTTTCTTTATTATACCTTTCTTCGCGATGTGCAAGATACTCATTTACACGCTCAAAACAGCTTGTTGAAACAGCTATCCTGCCCGAACGCACAAACTGAAGCACACATTTTACTTTCTTGAGTTCTTCATAAAGCGCTGTAATCTCATCGCTCATCCCTACCATTTCGATAATAGAGAAAACCGGGTTGACCTCTACTATATGTGCACTGTAGCGGCGCACTATCTTCGATGCCTCAGGATTGTTCTGAAATTCGGGGGTTGCTACCTTATACATGGCAACTTCACGCTGGAATATCTCCTTGTCGGTAAAATAATGTGCCTGGATTACATCCATTTTTTTCTCTATCTGCCTTACTACCTTTTCTACTATATCTGCAGTGGTCCAACAAGTTATGGTGTATTTATGTACACCTGCTATAGAAGAAGCAGATACGTTCAGACTTTCTATATTTATCTGACGGCGGGTAAAAACGGCTGTAACCTGATTCAGCAAACCGGCTATATTCTCTGAATGTACTATTATAGTATATAATGTTTTATTATCCATACTTTCATCCTTCATGATTTAACAATCCAAATCGAGCATCATATAATTCACCGAACTGCCCGGAGGCGTCATCGGCAAAACATTTCCTTCTTCTACCACACAGACCTCAAGCAAGAAAGGTCCGTCGGTATCGAGCATTTCACGGATGCCCTGTTCGAGTTCTTCTCTCTCAGTAACCCTTCTCGAAGGAATACCGTATGCAGCGGCTATCTGCATATAGTCGGGGTTCATCATTGGAGTGAAAGAGTAACGTCTGTTGAAAAACATAGCCTGCCACTGACGTACATTACCAAGGTAATTATTATTCATAAGAATCATCTTCACCGGAGCTTTCTGTTCCATAATAGTACCCAGTTCCTGCATAGTCATCTGCAAGCCACCGTCGCCCATTATGGCGCATACTGTACGGTCGGGACGTCCGAAAGTCGCTCCGATAGCTGCCGGGATACAGAATCCCATGGTACCCATACCGCCGGAAGTGACAATACTTCTGTTCTTTGTAAACTTGAAATATCGGCAAGCCATCATCTGGTTCTGTCCTACGTCTGTAACAAGGATAGCTTCGTTATTGGCAGCTTCACTTACGGCATTCACTACTTCACCCATATTTATAGGACCTTCTTTAGGGAACACCTCACGTTCTATAACCTTTTCGAACTCCTGCTGCTCATAAGGCTTGAAACTTTCTATCCATTCGGTATGAGTATGAGGCTGAATCAATTCTGTAAGAAGCGCCAAAGTACGCTTGCAATTTCCCAATACAGGAACATGCACCGGTACGTTCTTTCCTATTTCCGAAGGGTCTACGTCGAGATGTATAATTTTGGCCTGTTTGGCATATGTTTCAAGCTTTCCTGTCACACGGTCATCGAAACGCATTCCCACAGCAATCAGTACATCACATTCGTTTGTCTTCACATTAGGGCCCAGATTTCCGTGCATGCCAAGCATACCTTTGTTGAGACGGTGAGCTGTAGGCATGGCCGAAAGTCCTAACAACGTACAACCGCAAGGGATATCGGCCTTCTCAACGAAATTGAGCAATTCTTTCTGTGCGTTACCAAGTTCCACGCCCTGTCCCACGAGTACAAAAGGTTTTTTTGCCTCGTTTATAAGAGTTACAGCCTCTGCCACCGCTTTAGGGTCTGTTTCTGGGTCGGGATCGTAACTGCGGATAAAATCGAGATCTACCGGTTCGTATTCTGTCATCTCAATCTGCGCGTTTTTGGCAAAATCAAGAACCACAGGTCCGGGACGTCCGCTACGGGCAATATAAAATGCTCTTGCTACCGCCCATGCCACATCTTCGGCACGTCTTATCTGATAACTCCATTTTGATATAGGCTGGGTGATACCTACGAGGTCGACCTCCTGAAAGGCATCTGTACCAAGAAGTCCGGCTCCAACCTGTCCGGCTATCACTACGATAGGTGTACTGTCTATCATGGCATCTGCTATACCTGTAATGGTATTTGTAGCTCCCGGTCCGCTTGTTACAAGGCATACCCCAACTTCACCCGATACTCTGGCAAATCCCTGTGCCGCATGCGCCGCACCCTGTTCATGACGTACCAGAATATGGTTTAATCTGTCTCTATGATCATATAAAGCATCGAAAACCGGCATAATTGCCCCTCCCGGATAACCAAAGATAGTTTTAACTCCCTGATGTTCGAGCGATCTCATCAATGCTTCACCACCTGATATTTTTTCTTTCATACGATATATTTTTTTAGTCAACAAAACATAGCCGACTCGATATCCGTCAGTCGACCAATCTAACTCCACCCTTATCTGCCGAGCTTACCATCGAAGCGTATGCCTTGAGTGCCTTCGATACCTTGCGGTCTCTTGTGACAGGGGTCATAGGACGCGAATTCAGTTCCTCATCGGTAAGTCTGACATTTATGGTTCTGTTTGGTATGTCAATATCTATTATATCACCGTCAACTATCTTTCCGATGTTGCCACCTGCGGCCGCTTCGGGTGAGATATGGCCTATGCTCAGGCCTGATGTTCCTCCACTGAATCTTCCGTCGGTAATCAGGGCACATTCCTTTCCGAGATGTTTTGACTTGATATAAGAAGTTGGATAAAGCATTTCCTGCATTCCCGGACCTCCCTTCGGACCTTCGTGGGTAATTACTACCACATCGCCGCTCACTACCTTTCCGCCAAGTATACCTTCACATGCAGATTCCTGTGAATCGAAAACCTTTGCAGGACCCGAGAACTTCCAGATACTTTCATCTACTCCGGCCGTCTTTACCACACAACCGTCTTGAGCGATGTTTCCTTTCAGTACTGCCAGTCCGCCGTCCTTGCTGTATGCATGTTCGATATCACGTATACAACCATTGGCACGGTCTGTATCAAGTTCTTTGTAATAATTGCACTGGGAGCCTAATTCGATATTGAACTTTCCTCCTGGAGCACTTGTGTAAATTCGTTTTGCATCCGGATTGATACTGTCGGATGATATATCATATTTGGCAATAGCTTCCGACAGAGAAAGACCGTCTACACGCGATACTGTGGTATCAAGCAAACCGGCTTTATTAAGCTGGGAGAGAATATTGAGTATACCTCCAGCCCTGTTTACGTCCTGTATATGATATTTCTGAGTATTCGGAGCTACCTTACACAGACATGGTACCCTGCGCGAAAGCATGTCTATATCATCCATGGTAAAATCTACCTCTGCCTCATGTGCAATGGCAAGCAGATGAAGAACGGTATTGGTAGAACCGCCCATAGCTATATCGAGTGTCATGGCATTGAGAAAAGCCTGTCGGGTAGCTATACTGCGAGGAAGCACACTCTCATCGCCATCCTGATAATATTTATATGCGTTTTTCACAATGAGTGCAGCAGCATCCTTGAACAACTGCTTGCGGTTTTCGTGAGTGGCCACAATGGTTCCGTTGCCAGGAAGGGCAAGACCTATAGCCTCATTAAGACAGTTCATGGAGTTGGCAGTAAACATTCCCGAGCAACAACCGCATCCCGGACAAGCGTGTCTTTCTATCTGGTCTACATCTTCGTCGCTTACAGTCGGATCGGCCGATTTAATCATTGCATCAATCAGGTCGAGGTGCTGTCCGCCCCACTCTCCTGCTTCCATAGGACCGCCCGAAACAAATACTGTAGGAATATTAAGTCTCATGGAAGCCATAAGCATACCCGGAGTGATTTTATCGCAGTTTGATATACAGATCATGGCATCTGCCTTATGTGCATTTACCATGTATTCCACACTGTCGGCTATAATATCTCTCGAAGGGAGAGAATAAAGCATGCCGTCATGTCCCATTGCTATGCCATCGTCTATGGCAATGGTGTTAAATTCGGCAGCAAAACATCCTAATTTCTCTATTTCCTGTTTCACCAGCTGACCGATTTCATGCAGATGTGTATGTCCTGGAACAAACTGGGTAAAAGAATTAACTATGGCTATAATAGGTTTTCCCATCATTTCCTTTTTCATTCCGTTGGCCACCCATAAAGCTCTTGCTCCTGCCATTCTACGGCCCTGTGTACTCATCGAACTTCGTAACTCATTTTTCATTTTCTTTTCTCTCCTTATATTTAATCAAAAAGCCTTTCTCAATTATGGTGAGAAAGGCTTTTAAATATATCGTATACATGCAACTACATACACAACCCTTCCTCACCTCTTGGCGTTAGGACCACGACGCGAATAATATGTAGGACTGCTATATTAATAATAATGTTAGTTGCTGCCATAATCTTATCTCTATTAATTTATCTCTATTAGTTTATTGCTATCTGTTTTCTGTTTATTGTAATATATATTAAAATCCCTATTTTGAGTACATTTAATATCAGTATCTTTAATTAATGTATAATTTGTTATTTAGTTAATATTTGATTACAATCTAAATACTGTATATATACTGTATATATACTGTCTAAATACAGTTTAAATACTGCCTAAATACTGTACACCAATTTTCAGAATCTCAATTTGTATTCTGTTAATGCGCTGTTAATGCGTTTGTCATTACATTTGCAAAGGTAAAGGCTTTTTTGAAATAAACAAATAAAATGATACTTTTTTTCGAAATAAATTATCAATTATCATTTTTTACACGATATTTGCTACATATTATCACAATACTATGTATTTTGATTAATATACTTATATTTGAAAATTGGCAAATTATGTGTACTTTTGTTACAGTTCAACTAAAATTAAAACAAAAATGAAAGATAGGATTATATTTATTACAGGAGCTACAAGTGGTATAGGTGAAGGTTGCGCCAGAAAATTCGCGTCTATGGGCAGCAAACTGATTCTTAACGGAAGAAACTCTGAGAAGCTTTCTTCGCTTAAGCGTGAGTTGGAGGAACAGGGATGTATGGTAACCACACTTGAGTTTGACGTAAGAGACAGGGTTGCCATGAAAAAAGCAGTTGATTCATTGAGTGGAGAGTGGAAGAATATTGATGTTCTTATCAATAATGCTGGTCTGGTTATAGGAATGGATAAAGAGCATGAAGGTAACCTCGACGAATGGGATATTGTAATTGATACGAATATTAAAGGATTGCTTTCTATGACACGCATGATAGTTCCCGGAATGATAGAACGCGGACGTGGACACATTATTAATATAGGCTCTATAGCAGGCGACGCTGCATATGCTGGTGGCAGTGTATACTGTGCCACTAAAGCAGCAGTTAAAGCTTTGTCCGACGGATTGAGAATAGATTTGGTTGACACTCCGCTGAGAGTAACAAACATAAAACCTGGAATGGTAGAAACTAATTTCTCTGTAGTAAGATTCAGAGGAGACAAAGATAAGGCTGATGCTGTATACGATGGTATACGTCCTCTTAACGGTGATGATATTGCTGAAGTGGTGTATTATGCGGCTTCTGCACCAGAACATGTTCAAATAGCAGAGGTTCTTGTCATGCCAACTTATCAGGCTACAGGAACTGTTTGCCACAGGAAGCACTGATAATAGATTCTATAAGCAGATTGATATTCGGACTTATAATTTTAGACTAATAATTTTGGACTAATAAATTCGGATTAATAAATTCGGATTAATAATTAAACTAATTATCTAATAAATGATTTAATTATTAATTAGATAAGAATCTGTCTGTCATAAATACCACATGTTTTGTACTATAAAATAAAATATAATATTATAAAAATTATCCATGAAGGATATTTGACAGAGATAAAAAAAATAGTCAACTTAAACAGGAAATTATTTCATATAAAAAGCTTCCCACTATAGTGGTACGCATGTCCTACTGGAGTCGTACGCCCGTATCATTAGAGTCGTACGCCCGTATCATTAGAGTGGTACGCTCTTCACACTAAAGTGAAACGCCTTAAACACTAAATTAAGTGTCAGAAACACGGCTTCCCCCAATGAAAGGACCATGAAAATAATCCTATTTAAGTTGACTATTATAAAATATATAAAAGAACCGGCTATATTATTACCTGAAATACATTACTACCTTATTAAAGGTATTCTTAACTATATTAAATATATTTAATATATTAACTATATTAATTATGTTAATAATTTAATAATACCTTTAATAATTATACAGTACCTTTAATAGACAGATATTATAAAAGTTTATTGGTAGCAGTATCAGGGAAAATAACAGATGGAGTAAAAGTTTTCGCTTCTTCGAAGTCCATCAGCGCATAAGACATTATAATAACCACATCGCCTACCTGTACCTTACGCGCAGCAGCTCCGTTAAGACAGATACATCCACTTCCTCTTTCCCCTTTAATGATATATGTATCAAATCTTTCACCGTTATTATTGTCAACTATCTGAACTTTCTCTCCAGCAATCATATTGGCAGCGTCAAGCAAATCTTCATCAATAGTAATACTGCCTACATAATTCAAATTAGACTGAGTTACTGTTACGCAATGAATCTTCGACTTTAGTACTTCTATCATCATTTTAATTAATCACTTATTTTATTCTTTATTTATTCCTAAATTAATCCTAATTTATTGCTAAATTATTCTTTATATTTTATGTTATCTATCAATCTTACTTCACCGCAGAATACAGTAATACATCCCACTATATAATCTGTATCAGTCCATTCTGCAACAGTCTGCAAAGTGTTGCCATCTACAATTTCGAAATATTCAAGTCTAAGTCCTTCAGCCTTGTCTATGCATTCTTCTACAAAATTCTTTGTTTCCTTAAGTGTATGTGATTTTGAATATTCAACACTCGCAAATAATGTTTTCGAAATCTGCAAAGCCTGCTTGCGCTGCTCGTCAGACAGACGTGCATTACGGCTGCTTAAGGCCAAACCGTCGGATTCTCTTACTATAGGGCAGCCCACAATTTCAAGATTGAAAGGATACTTGCGTACCATTTCTCTGATAATGGCCAACTGCTGGAAGTCTTTTTCTCCGAAATAGGCACGTGTAGGCTCAACAATCATGAATAATTTACTTACAATCTGACACACACCGTTAAAATGTCCAGGACGGTATTTGCCCTCCATTACTGTATCCAATGGAGCATAGCTGAATTGTCTTGTATCTGGTTCTGGATAAATTTCTTCTACCGAAGGAGCGAAAACAAAAGAGGCACCGTTAGCTTCAAGAAGTTCGCAGTCGGCTTCAAGAGTTCGCGGATACTTCAACAAATCGTTCTTGTCGTTAAACTGAGTAGGGTTCACAAAATCACTTACCACTACTACATCATTTTCTTTTACAGCACGTTTTACCAAAGAAGCATGACCTTCATGCAAAGCTCCCATTGTAGGCACCAGACCTATGGTCTTGCCTTCTTTACGAACAGCTTCAAGCTGGCTGCGGAGCTCATTGATTGTTTGAATTAACTTCATTTTATCTTAAGTTTTAACTATTTGCTTCAAAATTGTGTGCAAAGTAAACCATAATTTACCACATAAAGAAGTATAAACAAAAAAAATAGCAATTATTTTAAAGTACCACCTGTAAAAATGCATAGATATAAACCGAATCAATATACTAAAAATCAAATAATTAACATACTATAAAGATTAATTAAGGGAAGCTATTTTCAAATATGAGTATTTTTTCGTACCTTTGCCAAATATTTATGAGCAATAAATAATAACATGAGCGCTAAAAAAGTATTATTCATTACACAAGAAATTACTCCTTACGTACCGGAAAGCGAATTGTCATTAATAGGTCAGAACTTACCACAGGCTATTCAGGAAAAAGGACGTGAGATTAGAACATTCATGCCGAAATGGGGCATAGTTAACGAACGTAGAAACCAATTGCACGAAGTAATTCGCCTATCAGGAATGAACTTGATTATTGATGACACAGATCACCCTCTTATTATAAAGGTAGCATCTGTACAGGCTGCACGCCGTCAGGTTTATTTTATAGATAACGATGATTACTTCCAGCACAGATTGATGACTACCGACGAAGATGGCAATGACTATGAAGATAATGGCGAACGTGCCATATTTTATGCTCGCGGCGTTTTGGAAACCGTTAAAAAACTGCGCTGGTGTCCGGATGTGATTCATTGTCATGGATGGATGAGTGCCATGGTTCCTCTCTATATCAAAAAAGCATATAATGATGAACCTTCTTTCAGAGATTCCAAAGTAGTATTTTCGGTTTATGGCGACGGATTCAAGTCAAATCTTGCCGATAACTTCCATGAACAGTTATTGCTTCGAGATATTACACCCGAAGACGCAAGCATGATGAACAAACCGGTAAATTACAACGAACTCTGCAAGCTGGCTATGTCATATTCCGACGGTATAATACAAAACAGTGAAAATGTGGACGCTGAGCTATTGGAATATGCAAAAAATCTGAATATACCATTTGTAGAATACCAGCAAAGTTTTGATGACTATGCTGACGCATGTAATACATTATATGATCAGGTTTTGGCCAACAGCGGTAGCGAGGATTAATCACATATAAGAATAAGACATTTCAAAACAATGCAGATTACGGACTGAATGATTACGGGAACGTTTCTGCATTGGTTTTCTTATAAAAACAAATAATTTAGAATAATAGTATGAAATTCAAGTTTATGGCAGCAATTGGCCTTGCTGCTACCCTCTTTAGCTGCGACGATACAACTACAGGTATTGGAGACTTTGTATCAGATGTCGATAAAATAAGTGCTTTGGCCGATTCATACAAAGTTACATCAAAAACAGAAATACTCGAATCTGTTTATTCAAGAACCAACAAAGCTTATTTGGGAAAGTATACTGACCCTGACTTCGGACTGTTCACTACAGATTTTATCGCCCAAATAAATTGCCCCGAAAATTTCAGATTCCCGGATTCTATAATTGGAATTGATGAAACAACACTCGAATTGTATTACTCGAGCTATTATGGTGATTCTCTTGCCACACTTAATGTCCAGGTTGATACGCTTAATACTTATATTAATGATGACGGCAAGGACAAATCTTTATACTACACATCATACGATCCGAAACTTTATTACAATACAAATACCAAACCGCTGGCTGAAAAAAGCTATGCCGCTGTCGATTATTCTGTAAGTGACTCTACAAGATATGATTCGGATTATTACAAGAATGTTTCTATAGATTTAGGTGAAAACTTCTGTAATTTTGTTTATGAAAAGTACAACGAAAACGATCATTCTAATTTCAAGGATTCTTATTCATTTATAAATAATGTTTTAAAGGGATTTTATGTTCACACTAATCAGGGTGAAGGTTCTATCCTATATATTTCTGATATATGGCTGAGATTTAAAATTTGCAAAGAGCTTAGAAGGCCATCTACAGGCGCTATTGACTCACTTGCATATCAGTATATAAGATTTTCAGCAACAAAAGAAGTGTTTATGTCTACCAGACTTGAAAATTCAGACAGGCTTAAAGAACTTGCACAAAACGACAAACACACATATCTTAAGACTCCTGCCGGACTGTGTACAGAAGTGACTCTTCCTCTTCAGGAAATGTACGATGATCATAAAAATGATACACTGAATTCTGTTACAATGTCTATCAAGAAATATAAGGATGCCGGAGAAAACACTGCGTTGTCTCCTTATAAAATGGGAACACCTAAAAATGTATTGCTTTTGAGAAAGTCTGAACTTAAAGATTTCTTTGAACAGAACAAGACTTACGATAACAAGACTTCGTTCTTGGGTAAATATGATAGCAGTACTAATTCGTATACGTTCTCAAAGCTAAACCGTCTGATTAGCAGTATTTTCTCTGAGATAAGAAATAACACAGAAAAGGACGAGAACTGGGATAAGATTCTGTTGATTCCAGTAAGTACAGAAACTGATGCTGAAGGTAATATTATTGGTGTTTCACACGATATGGAAGTTAACTCGGCAAGACTTTTTGGCGGAACTTCCGAAGACAGTGAGGAACTTGAAATTGAGATTATATATACAAATCCCAATATGAAATAAATTGATATATGCATATTATACCAACCTTAAATTGAAAAGATAAGTAGGTATAAATATTATATGTTATAAAAAAGCTATAGAGGTCATATCTAATTATTAACAAGATATGACCTCTATAATTTTTATACATATGCAAAAAAAACAAATCACTCTTGCTTAATTATGATCATTACATCAATAATAGCAAGAGTGATTCTTTTTTGTATAACAATATTAAATTATCAGCATAATGCTAATATAACTAAAATCAGTCTTTATAATTTATCATTTAGAAGAGCCTTTCTTTGCTGTTGACTTACGAACTGCTGGCTTTTTCTCTGCAGACTTCTCGGCAGCAGCCAACTTCTTTCTCAAATCCTCAACTTCAGATGTCAACTGTACAAGTTCCTCACCTTGATTCTTGATAGTAGTAAGCAAAGAGCTAAGTTCTTCATTATCCATATCTTCAGGATAAAGAGAATTTACTCTCTTAATAAAATCACCAAGAATATTCATATAGTTTGTAAAAGCATCATATGGAGAATCATAAATACCTCTGTTCAGAGCTATACCGGTATCCTTTGTAGTCATAAATCTGAAATTATTGCTTGCCTGCAAATAATCCCAGTCCTGCTTGATTCTCTTATCCTGACACAAATATACACGTTCAGCAACACTATAAAGTTTATTGAAAGCTTCACGCTGCATCACATTTCCTAACCATGGACTGATATCTCTTTCCTCATCTACCCAAGACATCGGATAAGGAACATCCATACCATCTACAGATTTTAGTTTTCCAACAATTTCAGATGGAGTTGAGAATGTAATACCCTTTTCTTTAGCACATACAGGCAATGCTTTCAAGAACTCAAGGATATTGGATGATAGAGGCTGGAAATAGCCAAGGGCTGAAAGTTCCATGAAGATATTGATAATCTGTTCGCTTTCAGGCATAGAATCAATCCATCCGATATACTTATCAGCAAACAAAGGATATTCATTCCATTCAGAATTAGAGAAACGTAAACTGATATCATCAGAAAGTTTAAAATCTCTCATAAGAAGTTTTAAATCAGGATTCTCTATGCAATGATACAAGTAATGTGGACTCTTCCATCCCAATACGTGTTTAGCACCTTCAATAAGCATACCCTTAAATCCCATAGAAGCAACCATTCCACCAATTTCATTGGTATAAATCAAGCTCGAATTACGGAATACTTTAGGTTCCTGACCGAAATAATCCTTAATTTTCTTTCTCATGCGCTCAACTTCTTCTCTAAAGCAATCTTCATTGGCAAGTGAAGATAATCCATGAGAATAAGGTTCGCATAAAAATTCACAGCAACCGGTTGCATTCAACTCATGAAGCAATTCGATAACTGCAGGTGCGTATATTTCTAATTGTTCAAGAGCAACTCCAGAGATAGACAATGCAACTTTAAAAGCTCCATCATTGGACTTGGCCATATCGATGAGAGTTCTTAAAGCAGGTATATAAGATTTTTCAGCTATTTCATTAATACCCTGTTCATTTGCGAAATCGTCATAATAATAATGATCTGAACCGATTTCAAAGAAACGATAACGTTTCAGATGAATAATTTGATGTATTTCAAAATATAGACAGATTGTTTTCATATCAACTAAAGACTTATTTGTTATTTACCATAATTTTTGAGGACATTTTCATACAATGAGCGTACTTTCAATCCTACTTTTTCCCACACTATACCATCAACTTCCTTTTTACCTTCATCTCTCAGGTATTCATATAGAGAATCATTAGTACATATTGAATATATAGCATCTGCCATAGCATGAATATCCCAGTAATCAGTTTTGATACATTTACTTAAGATTTCGGCACAACCGGACTGTTTGGAAATAATTGTAGGAACACTACATTGCATTGCTTCAAGCGGAGAAATACCGAAAGGCTCTGAAACAGACGGCATGATATAAACATCACTTGCCTTAAGTACCTCATAAACCTGTTTACCCTTCATAAAACCAGGGAAGTGGAAACGGTCGG
>JAXEBI010000153.1:0-25587 GCA_034094155.1 Phocaeicola sp. | reverse complement strand
TTTTTCTCGTTCAAATTGCCTTTTCGTGAACGAAGAGGACAAATATTCCTCCAAATAAGATAAACATTCTTCTTTTGAATACTTTTTATATTCACGCATGTTACTAAATAATTTGTGTCAACTTATTTAGTACACTACAATTTTTAATGTATGTTTTATGAAACTTCCTTAAACGATATTATTATCGTATAATTATCTGATAAACAGCAGTTCACGGTATTTAGGAAGAGTCCACATTCTATCATCGACTATAAGTTCAAGTTTGTCGATGTGATATCTTATTTCCTCCAGCATAGGAGCGATATTGTCATGGTAAGCAATAGCTCTTTCGCGAATAGATTCTATACGGTTTGCAACTTTTCTTGCCTCTACCATAGCGTCCACCTGTTCCTTTATATAAGCAGTATGATGTGCTATTTCTTTGATTATGGCAAGATTTTCTGCAGAAAGACTTGCTGCTTCATCGGCTGCAAATAAAGATTTAAGTTTATATGCATTGTCTATCAGTTTAGTCTGATATTCTATTGCAACAGGAACTACATGGTTCATTACCAAGTCACCTAATACACGAGCTTCAATCTGGATTTTCTTTACATACATTTCCCATTTAACCTCATTTCGTGCTTCAAGTTCTTTACGCTTCATAACACCTGTAGTCTCAAACATCTTGATTGTTTCGGGTTTGAGGTAGTTGTCGAATATAAGAGGGCAACTAGTCTCGCAGTCAAGACCGCGGCGTGCTGCTTCTTCTTTCCATTCTTCACTATATCCGTTTCCGTCGAATCGGATAGGTTTGCATATAGAAATGTATTTGCGTATAGTCTGCAGAATAGCCGACATCTTAGGTTCGCCTTTTTCGATAAGTTCATCAACTTCCTTCTTGAATATGATAAGCTGTTCTGCAACTGCAGAGTTTAGAGCAATCATAGCACTTGCACAGTTTGACTCTGAACCCGGTGCGCGGAATTCGAATCTGTTTCCTGTGAATGCAAATGGAGAAGTACGGTTACGGTCTGTATTGTCGATAAGCAGTTCTGGTATCTGAGGAATGTCAAGTTTAAGACCCTGTTTGTCGCTTAGAGAAACAAAGTCGTCGGCTTTACTGTCTTCAAGATGGTCGAGCACTTTGCTTAGTTGAGAACCGAGGAATGAAGATATAATTGCAGGAGGAGCTTCGTGTGCGCCAAGACGGTGAGAGTTGGTTGCACTCATGATAGAAGCCTTAAGCAATCCGTTGTGATGGTAAACAGCCATAAGAGTATTCACCACGAAAGTAATGAAACGTAGGTTCTCTTCTGAAGTTTTTCCTGGAGCCATAAGCAGAACACCATTGTCAGTACCGAGCGACCAATTGTTATGCTTACCAGAACCGTTTACGCCTTTGAAAGGCTTTTCATGAAGAAGAACTCTGAATCCGTGATTACGTGCAATTTTACGCATAAGTGACATAACAAGCATGTTATGGTCTACGGCCAGATTACATTCTTCATATATAGGAGCAAGTTCAAACTGGTTTGGAGCTACCTCGTTATGACGAGTCTTAACCGGTATACCCAATTCGAGTGACTGGATTTCGAGATCTTTCATGAAAGCAGCAACTCTTGAAGGGATTGCTCCAAAATAGTGGTCTTCGAGCTGCTGGTTCTTGGATGCTTCATGTCCCATAAGAGTACGTCCTGTAAGTAGGAGGTCAGGGCGTGCAGCATATAGACCTTCATCAACCAGGAAGTATTCCTGTTCCCAGCCAAGGTATGAATATATCTTTTTAACCGATGGGTCGAAATAGTGTACTACATCCAATGCCGATTTTGTAACAGCATGAATTGAGCGAAGAAGAGGCGCTTTATAGTCGAGCGATTCTCCGGTGTAAGCTATGAAAATAGTAGGAATACACAGAGTATCGTCTACCACGAATACAGGTGAAGAAGGGTCCCATGCACTATATCCTCGTGCTTCGAATGTATTACGTATACCTCCGTTAGGGAAAGAAGAACCATCTGATTCCTGCTGAACAAGGAGTTTTCCAGAGAACTCTTCCAGCATACCGCCTTTACCGTCATGTTCTACAAAAGCATCATGCTTTTCGGCTGTACCTTCAGTAAGAGGCTGGAACCAATGTGTATAATGAGTTGCACCTAATTCTACAGCCCATTTTTTCATGCCTTCTGCAACCTCGTTTGCAATGCTGCGGTCTAATGTCGCTCCATTGTCTATTACATCGATAAGCTTGTTGTATACCTTACTGGGTAGGTATTTGAACATCTTCTCGCGGTTGAATACATACTTGGCAAAATATTCGCTTGGTCGCTGAGCCGGTGACGGAACATCTACTGGTTTTTTGTGAAAAGCTTCTTCTACTACTTTAAATCTCAATTTTGACATAATACCTAAGTTTGTATAGTTTTTTATGGTTGTAAATCTATTCTGTTAAAATCGTTGCTTATTTTAAAAATATAAATCTTTTTGTTTATTCCTTAATTCCGGTTTTATTATTCTTATGCTATATTTTTATTCTTCTTATAACCTTTAAATACAATAAGTAATTATAATTCAGATATATATAAGTAATTATAATTCAGAAATTTTCTAAATGATAATATTATATACAGATTTTCAGATATTTCTGCAAATTCTTTGTATACCTTCTTTACATTTATCACGGTTGCCGAAAGCTGTTAGGCGAATATATCCTTCGCCGCTTGGTCCGAATCCAATTCCAGGAGTACTTACTACCTGTGCTTCATATAGAAGTTTTTCGAAGAATTTCCATGAAGACATTCCTCCCGGAGCTTTAATCCATAGATATGGAGCATTAACGCCTCCATAAGCTTTCAGCCCTATACTGGTGAGGCCCTGTTTCATTATTCTGGCGTTCTCCATATAATAATTTATCATTTCTTTCACTTCTTCTTTTCCCTGAGGTGAATATATTGCTTCAGCCCCTCTTTGTGAAATATATGAAGCGCCATTGAATTTAGTGTTCTGTCTTTGCATCCAAAGTTTGTTGAGTGATTTACGTTCTCCTGTTAATGTAGAAGCAGTAACTTCTTTCGGGACTACTGTATATCCACATCTTATACCTGTGAATCCGGCAGTTTTAGAGAAACTTCTGAATTCAATAGCGACTTTTTTTGCACCTTTTATTTCATAAATGGAATGAGGGATCTCTGGTTGTGTGATATAAGCTTCGTAAGCTGCGTCAAATAATATCAGGGCATCATTCTCCAGAGCATAATTAACCCATTTTTTAAGTTCCTGTTTACTTAAAACCGTTCCTGTAGGATTATTAGGAAAACACAGATAGATGATATCTACTCTTTGTTTTGGAATAGGGGGGATGAAATTGTTTTCAGGACTGCAAGGCATGTATATAACGTTGCTCCATCTGTATCCTTCTTCTAAAGTACCAGCCCTGCCACACGAAACATTCGAGTCTATATATGCAGGATAAATTGGATCTGTTACGCCAATACTGTTGTCATGCCTCAAGATATCACCGAAGTTGCCTGAGTCGGTCTTGGCTCCATCGTTGATAAATATCTCGCTATGGTCAAGGCTCACGCCCCTTGCTGCGAAATCATGTTTAAGAATGCTGTCAATAAGGAAGTTATATCCCTGCTCGGGCCCATATCCGTGAAACGTTTCTTCCTTTGTCTGATCTTCGAGAGCCTTATGCATGGCTTCTATGCATGCTTTGGGAATAGGGCGGGTTACATCTCCAATCCCTAAGTTGATAATATCGGCCTTAGGGTGAGTTACCTTAAATGTATTCACCTTCTTTGTTATATCAGTAAAGAGGTAATTGTCCGGTAATTTTAGCAGATGTTCGTTAACTAATGCCATTTTTCTCTCTTTTGTTTTTTCTGGTGCAAAAATACGAAAAAAATGTCATCCACAAAAGATAATGTCATGCTTTTGTGGAGATGGAATACCTAAGATAAGTAATTTTTTTGTGTAAAAGTAATTTTCTGTAATTTTTTATATTGATTTATATCAAGAGTTGTTTTTTTTAGTAATTTTGCGGCAGAATTAATAGAATTGATTTTAATATATTTAATGTTAAGAGAAAAATGGATTCAGTTTTGCCGATTACGAGGAAACAGCAGATTTTAAGAGAAGCAAAAGACTATCTCTTGATTGCTTTGGGGATGATTATGTATGCTATAGGTTGGACGGTGTTCCTGTTGCCTAACAATTTGCCTTCGGGGGCGGTACCGGGTATAGCATCTGTGGTTTATTGGGCTACGGGTTTTCCTGTACAATACACTTACCTGTTAATTAATTTTGCCTTATTATTGTTGGCTCTTAAAATATTGGGACTTAAGTTCTGCCTTAAAACCATATTTGCTGTTGGTACTT
This sequence comes from Phocaeicola sp., assembly GCA_034094155.1. Classification (GTDB taxonomy): domain Bacteria; phylum Bacteroidota; class Bacteroidia; order Bacteroidales; family Bacteroidaceae; genus Phocaeicola. The sequence continues at coordinate 21,228 of JAXEBI010000153.1, read as the reverse complement.
TGACAGTTGCGACTCCGGTATTTCAGCATTTTATTACAGGTTCTTTAATTGATGACCAGCCATTCATGGCCTGTGTTCTTGGAGCTTCTTTCTGTGGTGGAGGTATTGGCGTTGCATTCTCGGCCAACGGAAGTACCGGAGGTACAGATATCATAGCTGCAATTATAAATAAATATAGGGATATTACATTAGGCAGGGTAATACTTATTTGTGATGTTATCATTATTTCTTCAAGTTATCTTGTTTTACACGATTGGGAAAAAGTAGTTTATGGTTATGTGGTATTGTTTATTTCAAGTTTTGTGCTTGACCAGGTTGTAAACAGTGCACGTCAGTCTGTACAGTTTTTCATTATTTCCAATAAATATGAGGAGATAGGCCACAGAATCAATAAGGATCTGCATAGAGGTGTAACTTTTATTGATGGTGTGGGATGTTATACAAAGAACAATGTAAAGATGATGTTTGTTCTTGCCAAGAAACGCGAATCAAATACCATCTTCCGTCTGATAAAAGATATTGATCCTAATGCTTTTGTCTCTCAGAGTGCTGTTATCGGTGTCTTTGGTGAAGGTTTCGATAAAATTAAGGTTAAGTAAAGTATAAAATCTAATCTTGTAACCAACAAACATGACAGTAACTATAAAATACAACTACAATAAACGTTAAATAAATACTGACTATGACTTCTAATATAGATATTGCTAAGAAAATTGCTGCTACATTGAACTGTTCTCTCAACAGAGAGTCTATACATGCTCTTGCTGATATTCTGGTGCCAAAGAAATATAAGAAAGGCGAACGTATTCTTAATGAAGGTGATGTCTGTAAATCAATGTTGTTTATTGAAAAAGGTATGACTCGCCAGTTTTATTATAAATATGACAAAGATCTGACAGAACATATAGGATATGAAGATTCTTTTATTATATGCTTGGAGAGTTACTTTAAGGAACAGCCTACCAGATTAATGATTGAGACATTAGAGCCGACTATTGTGTGGGAGATAGATAAGTATAAAATAGAAGAATTGTCTACTGTTAATATGGAAATTGGCATATTATACAGAAAGGTGTTTGAAGATTCACTTATCACTTCTCAAACTAAAGCCGATATATTGAGATTTGAGCCTGCTAATGAAAGGTATAATAAGTTAATGATGCGTCACCCGGAGATTCTGAAAAGGGCTCCTCTTATTTACATAGCATCTTTACTTCAAATGACACCTGAAACTTTAAGCAGAGTCAGGTCAGCAAGTTTGAACGGGTAATAATCTTAAAAATGAAAAATAAACACTTGCTGTTTGTTTAATTTGGATAATTTAGATATATCAAAAAAAATACTGTAGAACATTAGTGGCCTCATAATGTTTTACAGTATTTTTTTATGATTATTATTCAGAATAAATTAATCATCAGGGTAAATAATCAGAATAGTACAATTCCGGCTTCAATAATAGGATCTTTAGAATATGAAGTACCGTTCTTGTAAGTTCTTGTCCATGAATATCCTCCAGAAAAGAATACTCCGAATTTCTTTAGAGGATTATATTCTAATCCTATTTTAGGTTGGATTGCATATAGTCTGTCGGGGACATCCTTGTTATTCAGGGTCTCTATGTGTGAGTAACCTATATCTGTATTAAGAAACAATTTGTTTTTTACAAGAGGGAAAGAAAGTCCGGTTCTGTATGTGGCAGATATCGCAAGTTTATTAAAATCTCCATAATATGCACCAGCTCCAAGTTGTGTGTATATATACTTGTTTTTGAACCGTATTCCTACATTTGTCTTGTTTATGTTTCCGCCAGATATTATCATTTGGGTTCTTGTACCTGGCTTGATATTGATTAGGCCAATCTGTCGGGCACAACTGTCACCATTAATATTAATTATACCTGTCTGTACTCCTTTTTTTCCTTTATTGCTTATGTTGACAGTTCCGACCTGCAATCCTTGGTTGTTTGCGCTGAAATTGGCTAAAGCACCTATCTGTACTCCTTTATTGTTGACGCTTATGTTACTTACCGGTGATAATTGCAAACCGTAGTTCCTGTTGCCTGTAATATTCATAAGTGAAGAAAACTGCACTCCTTTCATATCCGAGCTACTTACATTCATAAAGCCACCTATTGCCAAACCTCTCTGCTCACTGCCTGCAATGTTTGCAAGACCGGCAAGCATAAGACCTTTCATCTGTATTGAACTCATATTGAGCAATCCTGAAAACATAGCTCCCTTCAAATTGTCGCCTGAGATGTTTCCCAATCCGGAAAACTGGAAACCATAAGCCGAGCGGCCGCTGATATTGAAAAGTCCGGCAACTCTAAGTCCATGAGACTTTATTCCGGCTACATTGGCAAGTCCGGCAACCTGGAAGCCGGAGCTTCTTATTCCTGTGATATTGACAAGTCCTGAAACCTGAAATCCGGAAGTTTTCTGAAGTGCTATATCTGAGAGTATATTAAAGCTCGCACCGTTAAGGTTCTGGTAGTTGCTCATCAAACCAAGGTTGAAGTAATTCTTCTGTGGAGATGATGTTTTCCAGTCGTTTGGAATGCTAAGAGCAATATTGGGCCTTTTCTTCAGTAAAGTATTCTGTGCCTGAAGAACAGGCACTGTTCCTGATAGCAATAATACTGTCAGAAACAGTTTTGAGAATATAGAGTGTCTGTTCATTTCTAATTTATTTATGACGAAATATCATGGTATGTGTAACCACATTATTTTACGTCCTGATACAAGAATCGTTTAATACTTTTCTTTGGAGTTTTCTCAAATTCTTCAGGGTAGATCTTAACTCTTGAAATCTGAGAATATGCCGGAAGCTCAGAGTTTAATAATGTTCTGTTTGTCTCCATTGCTTTCTCTATATCTTCAGGGCTCATACCATTGGCATATGCTTCATCGAAATCAGGATAGATAAGTGCCAGCAATTTATGGTCTTGTTGCTGGATGACAATACTTTCGCAAACATATGGCATATTATTTAATTTATCTTCAATTTCTTCAGGATAGATATTTTGTCCTGAAGGTCCTAAAAGCATGTTTTTACTTCTTCCTTTAATGGTGATATTTCCTTGAGCATCCATAATTCCAAGGTCTCCTGTATGAAGCCATCCATCTTTGTCAAGTACTTGTGCTGTAGCTTCTTGGTTTTTATAGTATCCCAACATCACGTTATCGCCTCTTGTCAGGATCTCTCCAACAATGTTCTCAGGATCAGGACTATCAATCTTTACTTCCATTCTTGGGGCAGCCTTTCCACAGGAACCCGGCTTGAAGCGCTTCCAGTCTTCGTAACAGATAATAGGACCACATTCTGTCATTCCATAACCAACGGTATATGGAAAATCTATGCTTTTCAGAAGTTTTTCTACATCATGATTGAATGCAGCTCCTCCAATAATTACTTCATAGAAGTTACCTCCAAAAGCCTGTATCATGTGTTCTCTTACCGCTGCCTTTATCTTATCATTGATAATAGGAACCTTAAGAAGAATCTTCATCTTTAGAGTCTCGAGTTTAGGCAGAACGTTCTTTTTGATTATTTTCTCGATAATTAGCGGAACGGATATGACTATATTGGGCTTGACATCGGCAAATGCCTGGAATATGATCTTCGGACTTGGCATTCTTGTGAGGAAATAAACATGGCATCCAGCACACATTTCGTATATAAATTCAAAAGCCAGTCCGTACATGTGTGCCATAGGTAGTATTGAAATAACTCTGTCGCCCGGGTTTAGAGACAATACCTCGAATGCAAATTGTGCATTCGACCAAAGGGTTCTGTATGGTAACATTACTCCTTTAGAAAAACTTGTTGTTCCTGATGTATAGTTGATAATGGCAAGTTCCTCCTCAGTGTCGCGACGGTATGATACATGCTCTTTTCTGAAGTTTTTCGGGAATTTCTTGCCGAACATTTCGTTCAGATGTTCGCGTGCATACTCAAGTTTCTCACTTCTGCATACCAATAGTGTAAAATCAGTCATAAGGATAATACCCTCAAGCGAAGGCATTTCGGCTTCATTCAGATTTTCCCATACTACATCACCAACAAACAGAAGACGTGCTTCGGAGTGGTTAACTATATTGTGAACATTGTCTGGCTTAAATTCATGAAGGATAGGAACTGCTACTGCTCCATAAGTAAGTATAGCTAAAAAGGCTACTCCCCAGTGTGAACTGTTTCTTCCGCATAGGGCTACCTTGTCGCCTGGTTTCACTCCGCTTTCTTCCAGCAAAATGTGTAACTTTTCTATTTTTCTGGCAAGGTCCTTATATTGTAATGTAGCACCTTTGTAGTCGGTAAGGGCATCAAGATCCCAATTATTTTTGATACTTTTCTCTATAAAAGCTAAGAAACTTTTTTCCATAATTCATTGATTAAAAAAAAATGCACAAAAATGAACATGTTGTGCAAATATACAATATTTTCTTTGTTTTCAAACCATTTATATATAAAACATTGATACATAATAAAGGTGTTCTTCGAAGTCTGTTAAAAAAACATTATTTAACAGGCCGCGGAGAACACCTTTCATTATTACGGTTGTATTTCTAATTCATGATTTATACTGGCAATATTAATCAAGACAAGTTTTTAGAGAGCTGTATGAACCCTGTTGTCAGTCAGCAGTGTATTATACTTATTACACTAATTTATACTAAAGCCAGTGTATAATCATATAAATAGAAATAATTCATCTATTATATATGAATTATTCGTGGTTACTGTAATATTTCATAAATTGAGTGCGTTCAAACGGATTTATGCTGCCGGCTGCATTTGCGTTCATTTTACCTTTAAACTGAGCAATAGTTTCAAAACCTTTGGCATTCATCCATTCTTCAACTTCTGATTTCATTTCAGAAATAATCTTGTTGCCATACTGATATATAGCTGTACATACTTCAACAGCTGCAGCTCCGGCAAGAATAGATTTAATAACTCCATGAGAACAGTGTACACCACCCGAAACAACATAATCTATCTGTGGAACTGAAGCAGACGCAATAGCGGTCCATCTAAGTTTTTCTGCCAGTTCTGAAGACGAACTCATAACATTACTGCTTGTAAAAGACATGTTTTCGATATCGATATCAGGCTGGTAGAATCTGTTGAACAAAACAACAGCTGCAGCTCCATTGGCATATAACTGGTTTATTAAAGCAATAGGATTTGTGATATTGCTTCCAAGCTTCATTATTACAGGAATGTTAACAGCCTTCTTTATGTTTTTCAGGACATCAATATGTTGCTGTTCGAAACTTCCGTATTTATAATCTTTGTCTGTCTGCAATGAAAGAATATTTATTTCGATAGCATCTGCACCCGCTTTCTCCATAAGTTGTGCAAATTCAGTCCATTCATTGGCTGTATAGCAGTTAATACTTGCAATAACAGGTATAGTGCAAAGTTTTTTTGTTTCCTCAATCAGTGAAATATGATCGTGCAATGCGTTTGATCTTACGTAAGCACCAAGATAATCATCAGCCTCTGGAGAGCCATATCCGCTCATTTGTCCGGCATGAATATTGATCTGTTCTTCAAATACTGATTTAAGTACTACAGCACCGGCACCGGCTTCTTCGAGTTTCTTGATTTTTTCAGCTGAATTAGTCAGTCCGGAGCTACTTACGATAATAGGATTGTTTAATTGCAATCCAGCAAATGTTGTTTTTAATTGTGCCATATAGATTTATGATTTAATAGTTTCTAACCCCAAATATTTTGCTTCCCACACGTATCATTGTACTTCCTTCTTCAATTGCTATAGGATAGTCGTCGGACATCCCCATAGAAATTTCCCGGAAATTATCATCGTTGCTGAAGTACGAGTTTTTAAGTTCTGTGAAAAAGTCATGTAAAGATTTGAATTCATTCCTTATTTCCGCATCATCATCAGTAAATGTGGCCATACCCATTACTCCGCATACAGATACATTCTCAAGTCCTTTCCAGTTTTCTGTATCAAGCATCTGCCTGCAACTTTCAAAACTGAATCCATATTTGCTCTCTTCTTTGGCAATATGAATTTCAAGCAAACATTTTATAACCCTATTTGCTTTCTGTGCCTGTTTGTTGATTTCGCAAAGTAATTTATATGAGTCTACAGCATGAATCATAGAAATGTAAGGAGCTATATACTTTACTTTATTAGTTTGCAGATGTCCTATAAAGTGCCACTCTATATCTTTGGGCAAAACCTTATATTTTTCTTCCAGTTCCTGTACCTTACTTTCTCCAAAAATTCTTTGACCACCGTCGTATGCTTCCGATATAGCTTCGGCTGGATGGAATTTTGAAACAGCCACCAGTCGGGTAGACTGGGGCAGTTCACTTTTTATTTCGTTTATTATTTCTTTAATATTCATTTTATATAAAGTTTATCAATCCCTTATCCTATTATTAACGGTAAAATAAATCATACATCATTTATGTACAATGTTTCTGTTAAAACAAAGCATCAGATGTAACAGGAATTCAGATAAGAATCTGATTCAAGAACCTGAGAATTAGGGGAGGCAAGTCCTATAGACATTATGTTATCTGTTGGCTGCATCAGGAAATTCCGGTTTTACGTCCGGTTCAGCTGAATACGGATATACATCCATTATTGCAGTTTCGGCCACAGAGGCAATAGTATAGTCGGCCATGGTACCTTTCATTCCGTCATCAAGCTTCTTTATCGCGTCTCTCAAGTCGGCAGCCTGAACAAGCATATTTGTAGCGGTTTTTTTCTCAGCTCCGGTTTTTTCATCAAGAGTAATGAAGTAAAGTTTACATTTAAACCATCTGTCAGCTTCTTCTTCATCGCAGAAAAAAAGTTCGCTATAGTTGGCTCTTTTGATATCTGAAACGGTAAATTCACCGCTTATAAAAGGAGTCATTTCCTCGATTATACGTGATTCAGCTTCTGTAAAACTTAGAGCGTCAACCAGGTATGGTTCTGTTACTTTTTTGTTCATGCCATTTTCGGCTGTCTTTTCATATCGAATTTTACATTCGAACCAGTTATGCATCATGTTGCTTGTTTTTTCTTTGTGTTAATAAAATGTATTGCGTTTATCAGTACAAAGATAGTATTTATTTATTAAAGGTGTAAATAATCTGACAAAACTTTCCAGTCGGTTAGTTGTTTTATATCTTGTTAAAGTTTATATTTGCAGTCAAAATGTTTTAAAAAATAGTAATTATGCCGCAAATATCCATCAGAGGAAATGAAATGCCGGAGTCGCCAATCAGAAAACTGGCACCTTTGGCCGAAGACGCTAAAGCGAGAGGGATTCATGTATATCACCTGAATATAGGTCAGCCGGACCTTCCAACTCCACGAGCCGCCCTTGATGCGATTCGTAACATAGATCGTACAGTTCTTGAGTATAGTCCGAGCGACGGATATAGAAGCTACCGAGAAAAGTTGGTAGGATACTATAAAAAATATGATATCAATCTCACTGCAGACGATATTATCATAACTACCGGTGGTTCTGAAGCTGTACTTTTTGCCTTTATGAGCTGCCTTAACCCTGGTGATGAAATTATTGTACCTGAGCCTGCTTATGCCAATTACATGGCATTTGCCATTTCTGCAGGTGCTACTATCCGTACTGTAACCACAACCATCGACGAAGGTTTCTCATTGCCAAAAGTTGAGAAATTCGAAGAACTTATAAACGAGCGTACAAAAGGTATTCTGATATGTAATCCTAATAATCCTACAGGATATCTATACACCAGAAGAGAAATGAACCAGATACGCGACCTTGTTAAGAAATATGATTTATTCTTGTTTTCCGATGAGGTATATCGTGAGTTTATCTATACAGGTTCGCCGTATATATCAGCTTGTCATCTCGAAGGTATTGAGCAGAATGTTGTGCTTATTGATTCTGTATCTAAGAGATATTCGGAGTGTGGTATCAGAATTGGTGCTCTGATAACAAAGAATCATGAGGTAAGGAAAGCTGTTATGAAATTCTGTCAGGCGCGACTTAGTCCTCCTTTGATAGGACAGATAGCTGCTGAGGCTTCGCTTGATGCTCCTGAAGAATATTCAAGAGAAACATACGATGAGTATGTAGAACGCAGAAAATGTCTTATAGACGGTTTGAACAGGATTCCTGGAGTATATTCTCCTATACCTATGGGAGCATTTTACACTGTAGCCAAACTTCCTGTCGATGACAGTGAAAAATTCTGTGCATGGTGTCTTTCCGATTTCAACTATGAGGGCGAAACTGTTATGATGGCACCTGCAAGCGGATTTTATACTACTCCGGGCTGTGGGCGCAATGAAGTCAGAATGGCATACGTGCTTAAGAAAGAAGATCTTGTAAGAGCCTTGTTTGTGCTTAAGAAAGCTCTTGAAGCATATCCTGGAAGAGTTGACGATTAATAGAAGTTGACTATTGTGACGATAAACATATGAATTGGAAACTTTTTATAGCCCGACGCATCTACCGAAGCAGTGGAAAAAGCGGAAGGGAAGCCACCAATCCGGCCATACGCATTGCTATGGCCGGAATTGCTATAGGTCTGGCTGTAATGATTGTATCGGTAGCTGTGGTAGTAGGTTTTAAGAATCAGGTAAGAGATAAGGTTGTAGGACTCGCTTCGGAAGTTATAATTACCAGTCTGGATGATGCTCAGTTGTATATGACACAGCCTGTTGCGGCTTCAGACAGTCTGCTTGATGCCTTGACAAATAAAGAAGGTGTGGAGCATGCACAAAGGTTCACTACAAAGCCTGGTATGATCATGACTGATGATAATTTTCAGGGAATGATTCTTAAGGGAGTAGGGCAGGAGTACGATATGGACTATCTCATAAATCATTTGCTGGAAGGAGAAATTCCACAGTTTGCTGATACTGCGTCTACCGGCAAAGTAATTATATCGAAATCCATATCCGACAAATTACATATTAAAACAGGCGATAAAATCTATACATATTTTGTTGATGATAATATACGGGCAAGGCGTTTGACGGTTTCAGGAATATATCAGACTAATTTTTCAGCTTTCGATGACTTTTTCCTTCTAACCGATATTTATACGGTAAACCGTCTTAACGGGTGGAAACCAGACCAGGTAAGCGGAATAGAACTTGATGTAAAAGACTATTCACAGATTGATAACGTAAATGATGAGATTCGTTCTGATATATTAGAGTATACCGACAAATACGGCCAGAATTATTTTTCGAGGACCATAGTTGAAGCTAATCCTCAAATATTTGCATGGCTTGATTTGCTCGACCTCAATGTATGGGTGATACTTATATTGATGACAGGAGTTGCCGGCTTTACCATGATATCCGGTTTGCTGATTATAATCCTTGAGCGGACAAACATGATTGGAGTGTTGAAAGCCATGGGGGCAGACAATACATCTATCAGGGAAATATTCCTTTCATTTTCGGTTTTTCTTATTGGCCGTGGAATGTTGTGGGGAAATGTGATAGGCGTGTCGCTTTGTCTGATACAATTTTTCTTCGAACCTTTCAAACTTGATCCTACAATATACTACCTTAGCTCAGTTCCTGTAGAACTTAATATATTCTATTATATTCTGTTGAATGTATTTACTCTATTAGTCTCTGTGCTTATGCTTATTGGACCATCATATTTAATTAGCAGAATACATCCCGCTAAATCCATAAAGTTCGAATAATAAAAGGCATGAAACAATATTTAAATAGATATTATATTGTTTCATGCCTCTTTCTGTTGTATTTCCGATTATCCTATTTTACTTATTTTCTTAAGTTTCTCTTCATCTATGATTTTGATTTTTCTGCCGTCAATGGTAATAAGTTTCTCTGAAGCAAAATTAGATAATGTACGTATGGCGTTTGATGTAGTCATATTCGACAGGTTTGCCAAGTCTTCTCTTGACAGATAAATACTCAGAGTACACATGTCTTCCTCCACCCCATAAGTGTCTTTAAGGAAAATCAGAGACTCTGCCAGTCTTCCGCGGATATGCTTTTGAGTAAGGCTTACAGTTCTCTCGTCAGCTATACCAAGATCTACAGATAACTGGCGTATAAAGAACATTGCCAGTTCGGTATTTTCCTGCAAAAGTTTAACTATACAAGTCATAGGTATATGACATATAGTACATGGCTCGAAAGCAGCAGCTGCAGTTACAAAATTCTCATCGGCAAAATATGCTCTGTATGCAAAATACTCCTTGTCTTTGATAACTCGTATAATCTGGCTTCTGCCACCAACCCCATCTTTAAAAATCTTTACTTTTCCGCTAAGCAGGCACATCAGATGTTTGGGTGTTTCTCCTTCGCAGTAGATAGTTTCATTTTTTTTATACTTCTGTATAGTGAAGTTCTGCGCAAGATAATCCTTTTGCGCTTGAGTTAAAGGTTGCCATAAGTCTGGAATACATTCGGCAATTTCCTCTTCAGATAATTCTTTTTTTACCATAAGTGTTATAAAACCGTGTTATTAAGCACAAAGATAAGTATAAAAAATCAAATATCATTTTTTTTAAGGATTAAAAATAAGTATTTGAACGTCTTTTATTATATATTTGCTCTTGAAATGTATTTACATAAATTTAAATATAGTGTCTTCTTATTACCAGTTTTCATTTTAATGATACTGGTGTTTCCTTTTTCGGGAAGAGCGGAAAATATAATTTCTCTTCTTCCCAAGGTTCATTATGTGCCCGATTCCCTTCTTGACAAAATGTATGAATCTGCTTCTCATTATTCTCACGAAGTGAAGAGTTACAAAACCGATATTTATCTTAAAGGATTATTTACGGTTCATAAGCGCAACCGTATTGTGAAATATGTTCCTTCTATGTTTAAGATGGAAGACAGTATCAGAAACTATATGCATGAGTCATTGAGTGAATTGCATTATACCGCACCGTTTATTTACGATAGAAAAATTAAAGCTGTATCTACAACATTCGGAAACAGCCGCGGTCAGATATTCGATATCATGGACTACATGAAGTTTAATATTTATTCCACTTCACTTATGGGAGACAGAATTTTGTCTCCATTGAACCGTTTGTCGAAAGTACATTATATATATTCTGTAGATACTATTACCATAGCTGCCGGAGGGGCACATAACCTTAAAATATCCGTAAAGCCAAGATATAAAAGCACCAAGCTCCTTGACGGATACATGTGGATTTCATCGGATGACTGGTCTGTAAAGAGTTTTGAATTCAACGGAACATACGATCTTACAGATTTTAAGATATATATGAGTATGGGAATTACTCCGGAAACGAAATATCTGCCATGTTATGTTAATCTTGACATGCATTTCCGTTTTCTTTGGAACCATCTTCAGATGAATTATTCCGGATGGATGAACTATACATCTATTGAGTTCAGAAAACCTGGCGAGGAATTCTTCTCCTCTAAAGATAAGAGCAGGTTTGATTTGTCGAACTCTTATACCCTAACATGCGATACGACACGTCTGGTAACCGATATTGACTCGTTTGCAAAAATCCGTCCTTTTCCGCTGACTAAAGATGAGGAAAAACTTTATTATGACAAAAAACAGAGAGATATCCATAACGGAATTGAAGCACGTAGAGCCGATTCCATATCGCAGACTAAGGAGAAAAAAAGTCTTGTATTTTTAGGACAGGTAGGAGATGCTTTGATAAACAGTTATGACATAGATTTGCCCAAGTTGGGTAGTGTAAAGTGTTCTCCTCTGATTAATCCTCTTTTGATAAGTTATAGTCACCGGAATGGAATTTCATACAAGCAGACATACAAATATAATAAATTGTTTTATGATGGAAGGTTGCTTAGAATTGCTCCTCAGATGGGTTATAACTTTACCAAGAAGGAATTTTATGCCAAGGCAGATGTAGAGTATGTTTATTATCCCGAAAAAATGGGAGCTGTAGAAATACATGCCGGAAACGGTAACAGAATCTATAGTAGTGTGGTATTAGACCAGCTTAAACAGATGCCCGATAGTACGTTCTCTTTTGAAGGCCTCGAACTCGATTACTTTAAAGATATATATGTAAACTTATCTCATAATATAGAAGTAATAAACGGCCTTAAACTGTGGACAGCCCTTTCTATGCACTGGCGATATACAAAAAGTACTCCGGAGGTTGATGCCAGAGTGCGTTCGCAATATAATAGCTTCGCTCCGCGTGTCAGAATTGAATGGACCCCAGGAATGTACTATTATATGAATGGAAACAGAAAAATCAATGTCGGTTCAAGATTCCCAACTTTTATTGCCGATTATGAACGTGGAATAAAAATTCTCAAGAATTCAGGTAAGTACGAACGAATAGAGTTTTCTGCCGAGCAGATGGTGAGAATCAGAAATATGCATTCATTGGCATATCACATAGGTTGCGGTTTCTTTACAAATCAGGATGATGTATATTTTGTAGATTATGTAAACTTTGCCAACAGAAATCTACCCCAGGGATGGAATGATGATATTGGCGGTACATTCCAGATGCTCGACGGTCGATGGTATAACGCATCAAGCCATTATGTAAGGGGAAACATCACTTACGAATCACCTTTCTTGTTTTTGTATCCGGTAGGAAAGCTTATGTCTTTCATCCAGAAAGAAAGAATTTATGCAGGTATACTATTTATGCCGCATCTTAATCCATATTTTGAATTAGGATACGGCATTGGAACCCATATTTTTGATGCTGGAGTATTTGTTGGGAATGAACACGGAAAGTTTACATCTGTAGGATTTAAATTTACATTCGAACTGTTTAATGATTAGTGAATAAATTAATTTATTCATTATTCGTCTTTTCCGTATTGTATCTTTAGCATCAGTATAAATCTCCAGTAAAACTATTTTCTTGTAAAGTCACTCTTTTTTCTTGAAATATAGCTTAATTTCAGGTTTAGAGAATATAAAGGTCTCATGAAATCAAAGATAGGGAAGTAGCAGCAAAGATTCTCACCCATAGCCTTAGATGTTTTTCTGAATACTGTCATTGCTGCAGTAAACCTTCCGAGCCACATAATCAGTGCAATGGCTGTAAATAACCATTCCCTGCCAATTATACTGAGGCAGATAGCAATAATTAACGACAAATTGAATAATATCAGTGACCAGGTTTCTATTGCATTTACAAATCTTCCAAAACCTTTATAGTGATTTCCCGTAACCTCATAACTTAGTTTTTCTCCTTTCCATATTCTCTTGTATTTGGGTACAGGCATTCTCATTATACTGTTTTTTGAAACTACTACTTTAGTATTATTGTTATTGGCTATTTCATTAACAAACAAGTCATCTTCACCTCTAAGTAGAGTTAGTTGGTTTGAGAAGCCTTTATGCTCACAATATATTTCCTTTCTGTATGCCATGTTTTTACCTATTCCCATATATGGTTTCTTTCCTAAGGCTTGTCCCAAAGATCTCATGTAGCTAAGTAAAGTATCTGCTTTGATGTGTCTTGAGAACATGGAATCCTTTCCTTCGGATGAAAAATTGCAATACCCCAATACGATATCTGTTCCGTCGGTAAAGTATCTTGATAAACTGCGTAACCAGTAAGGAGAGTCTGGTTTACAGTAAGGTTCAGTTACTACAATCCAGTCGTACTTGCTTGCCTTAATACCCATGGCAATACCAAGCTTCTTCCGGCTGACATATCTTGCTGTTTTCGGAATAAACGTATGATAAAGATGTGTATACTTATTTTCTATGAGCTTAATGGCATCCTCGTCTTCACCGGTAAGTTCGTCGTTTACAACTATGACTTCAAATTCAGGATAATTTTGTTCGAGAATGGCTGTTAGATTTTCTTTAAGATACGAACTTGAATTTTTGGTAACCATCACAACCGAAACAGGCGGACAATTATTGTTTTCCGGCAGCATATTCTGTTTCTTGCTATGCCTTAAAACTCTTGAATATAATATCAGAAAATAATATAACTGTATAATACCCATAAGTGTACAGACTGCAGTAGCAATGAGTGTAATTGAATTTATGTCTATTGTTCTCATATCTATAAATGTTCATTATTGACCAATGAAATTATTATGCCAATATCATCATCCTTTCGATAATAAAAATCTCTTTTATCAGCATTGGGAAAATCTGATAAAAGAGACATTTTTAGAGATATCTGTAAGATTAGATAATCCTCTCAGTGCCTGAATCAAATCAGTTCATCGGAAGTGTATCCCTGAGGGAGAGTACGGCAATTGTAGGCCGAAGCCATAATTTCGCCATATGCACCTGCAGAACGCAGAGCAAAAAGGTCACCTCTTTTGGCCTTGTTTAGATCGATTGCCTTACCGAATACATCGGATGATTCGCATATTGGACCAACCACATCATAAGTCTCAGTATCCTCGTCGGAAGTGATGTTTTCAATCTTATGATATGCCTGATAAAGAGCAGGGCGGATAAGGTCTGTCATTCCGGCATCAACTATAGCGAACTGTTTGTTGGTTCCCTGTTTTACATAAATAACCTTTGTTATAAGGCTTCCGCATTGTCCCACCACTGCACGTCCGAGCTCAAAGTGCAGTGTCTGCTGAGGACGAAGACGCAAATGCTTGTGATATGTCTTGAAATACTCTGCAAAGTCGGGAACCGGCTGTCTGTTAGGATGTGCATAGTCTATACCGAGTCCTCCACCTACATTGATATGTTCAACAATAATCTGGCGTGCGAACAGTTTTTCCTGAAGTTCGTTAACTCTGTTGCACAGGGCCACAAAGTCACCCATGTCAAGAATCTGTGAACCGATATGGAAATGTAGACCAACAAACTTAACGTTGTTCATTTCAAGTGCTCTGTCAATAACACTGTCCATATCATTCATACTTATTCCGAACTTGTTTTCTGCAAGTCCTGTAGTAATATTGGCATGAGTATGAGCACCCACATCAGGGTTTATTCTGAAAGCCACTCTTGCTATTTTGCCTTTTGCGGCAGCCAGTTCATTTATTACTTCAAGTTCCGGTACAGACTCCACATTGAAACAGAAAATATCATAGTCGAGTCCGAGGTTGATTTCCCAGTCGGTTTTTCCTACACCTGCATAAACTATTTTGCTTGCAGGGAATCCGGCTTTTATGGCAGCTTTGATTTCGCCGCCGCTAACACAGTCGGCACCAAGTCCGCTTTCACGTATAATTCCCAAAACTTTAGGATTAGCATTAGCCTTTACTGCATAATGCACACAAAACTTGTTGTACTTGCTGCTTTCATCCTTGATAGCCTGAAGAGTTTGACGCAACAAATTCGCATCATAATAATAAAACGGAGTTTCCAGTTCGCGGAATTTGTTAATAGGGAATGTTCCTTTCATATTGTAGTATGTGTAGTTTATGTAGTATAATATCTATAATATCTGTCACGAAAAAAAATAAAGCGGACGACCCGGAGGTTATCTATACCACCGTGCCATCCGCTTTAAAAAGGATGTATTTATAATCAAATACAATTATTCTTATTACTTATTATTGAACAATACATCGCTCAAAGCCTGAAGAGCACGCTTCTTGTCTTCCTGACGGATAAGGAAAGAAATGTTATAATTACTTCCACCATAAGAAATCATGCGAACAGGTACTTCACGCATAGCGTCAAGAGCTCTTGATTCGAAACCTACATTTTCCCATTCAAGATCACCCACAACGCATACGATACACATATCCTTGTCTACAGTGACTGTTCCGTACTTCTTAAGATCATCTACAATCTCATTCAGGTGTTTTGTATTGTCTATCGACATAGAAACGCCCACTTCAGAAGTACAAACCATATCGATGGCAGTCTGATAGCTTTCAAATATTTCGAATACCTTACGCAAGAATCCGTGAGTAAGCAGCATACGGCTCGACTTAATCTTAATGGCTGTTATATTGTCTTTTGCAGCAACTGCCTTAATCTTACCTTTTTCAGTTTCGTTAGAAATAAGGGTACCAGAAGCAGTCGGTTCCATTGTATTAAGCAGTCTTACAGGTATATTTGCATATTTTGCAGGCTGAACACAAGTAGGATGCAGGATTTTAGCTCCGAAGTAAGCAAGTTCGGCAGCCTCCTCGAAGTGCAGATGACGTACAGGCGATGTCTTTTCCACTATACGAGGGTCATTGTCGTGCATACCGTCAATATCAGTCCATATCTGGATTTCTGAAGCGTTTACGGCTGCACCGATAAGAGAAGCAGTGTAGTCACTTCCGCCTCTTTGAAGGTTGTCTATTTCTCCGTAAGCATTTCTGCAGATATATCCCTGAGTGATATAAATTTCATATCCCGGGTTAGCTTCAAGCTGTGCCGCAAGCTTCTCACGGATATAATTAAGGTCCGGTTCGCAGTTCTTGTCGGTACGCATGTATTCAAGGGCTGGTATAAGAACCGCCTTGACACCCTGTTCCTGAAGATAATTTGTTACCATATTTGTAGAGATAATCTCACCCTGGGCAAGAATAACCTTCTCTTCAAACATAGTAAAGATATCTTTAGTGTAAGAACGGATGTAAT
This sequence comes from Phocaeicola sp., assembly GCA_034094155.1. Classification (GTDB taxonomy): domain Bacteria; phylum Bacteroidota; class Bacteroidia; order Bacteroidales; family Bacteroidaceae; genus Phocaeicola. The sequence goes on along the minus strand of JAXEBI010000153.1, from coordinate 4,717 downwards.
CGAAAACAGACTTTACAAAGTCAAGTGTTTTCTGTTTATATTCTTCAGTAGAATAAAGTTCATTAATATGCTGTTTATATTTTGCTTCCAGCTTATTAATGATTTCATTCGCACCATCAGGATTTTTCTTATACAGATAATCCGAAATTTCAACTAATGTGTTAGTTGTACCCGACATTGCAGACAGTACTACTATTTTCTGCTCTCCGTCAGAAATCAATTTGGCAACATCCTTCATTCTCTCTGCCGAGCCTACAGATGTTCCTCCAAACTTTAAAACCTTCATTTTACGTTTCGAATTTTAATTGTTGTTAATAATTTGATATCAGAATGCAAAATTAGAAATAAATATGTATTTCTTTTTGTTTTTATCCAAAAAATACATTTGCATTTAATTTTTTTTTAGTTTTCCGATACCTCTTTCATGCAATGAGCCTCACATCTGTAAACTTTTCCGGGAAATTCGCTGAGCAGATTGAGATTATGGGTGGTCATTATTATGGCCGATCCCTGTGAGCAGATATTCTTAAGAAGCTCAACAATCTTCCTTCCGGTTTCAACATCAAGATTTCCTGTCGGCTCGTCAGCCAGGATGATTTCAGGCTTGTTAAGTATGGCTCTTGCTATAACGATACGTTGCTGTTCACCGCCGGAAAGTTCGTTGGGCATCTTGTATCCCTTGCTTTCCATACCCACCTGTTCGAGTACTTCGGTAATTCTCATGTCGATATCATTCTTGTTTTTCCATCCTGTAGCCTGAAGTACGAATTTGAGATTCTCTTTTACTGTACGGTCTGTAAGCAACTGAAAATCCTGGAAAACTATGCCAAGTCTCCGTCTTAGTGCAGGAATCTGTTTTCTTTTGATGGTCGACATATTATACTCGAACACATTGGCTTCGCCGGCACTGATTTCTACCTCTCCGTAAATGGATTTCAGAAAAGTAGATTTTCCGCTTCCGACTTTTCCGGTAAGATAGACAAACTCACCTGGACCTATACTGAAATTTACAGATTCGAGTATTTCCAGTTCCTGCTGACTGATACTTACGTTCTTATAGTTGATAAGTAGCTGCTTGTCGTTGTTTTCGCTTGCTGTTCCGGAAGTGTCGGCTTTATCAATATCTTTATCAATATTTTTTGTTATATCGTTCATTTTATATTAATATCATTCGGTATGTATATTAATGCTTCTTCCAGCTTTCGCTGTGGCGTTCTTTGAGCTCTCTTGCCAGATCTTCAATGCGATATCCTTTTGAGGTCAGAAGTACTATCAGGTGATAAATGAGGTCGGCGCCTTCGTATATAAGTCTTTCGTCTGTACCGTTGCATGCTTCAATGATGGTTTCTACTGCTTCTTCGCCAACCTTCTGCGCCATCTTGTTGACTCCCGATTTGAAGAGGCTTGTAGTATATGAGTTCTCAGGCATTTCTTCATGACGCTTGTCAATAAAGTCTTGAAGTTCTTTCAAGAACATAATATCCTGCTGGTTTTTGTCGCCCCAGCATGTATCTGTTCCAAGATGACATACAGGTCCTACAGGGTTAACCATAATAAGCAAAGTGTCGTTATCGCAGTCGGCTTTAATTGAAACCACATTAAGGAAGTTGCCGCTTTCTTCACCTTTAGTCCAGAGTCTGTTTTTGGTTCTGCTAAAGAAAGTAACCTTTCCGGTTTCAACAGTTTTTTCATAAGCTTCCTTATTCATATATCCTAACATCAGTACTTTCTGAGTATAGTTGTCTTGTATAATAGCCGGTACAAGTCCGTTCATTTTTTCAAAATCAAGTTCCATGACAATTTATCGGTTTATATGGTTTTATAAATTTAAATATGTTTCGAATATTGTATATATGTAATGTTATAGTCTCACACTTATATCTTCCTGGCAAAGATACATTTTTAAATCCTTTATAGGAATTTCTCCGAAGTGAAAAACGCTTGCGGCAAGTGCGGCATCGGCCTTACCAAGTGTAAAAGCATCTTTGAAATGTTCTTTCTTCCCGGCTCCTCCAGAGGCTATGACAGGAATATCGAGGTTGTCGCTAAGATAGGAGAGAGCATCATTGGCATAACCGTTTTTCACTCCGTCATGATCCATGCTTGTAAACAGAATTTCACCGGCTCCGCGGTTGTTTGCTTCTCTGGCCCAGTCGAACAGATACTTATCTGTTTCCACTCTTCCTCCGTTAAGATAACATTTCCATCCGTTTTCTGTTTGCCGGGCATCTATTGCCACAACACAAACCTGCGACCCGAAATGTTTGGCAATCTCGTCAATCAGTTCCGGTTTTTTTATGGCAGCCGAGTTAATGGATACCTTGTCGGCACCAGCGTTCAGTAATCTGTCAACGTCGCTGAGTTCATTTATTCCGCCACCCACAGTGAATGGAATGTTTATATTGGCTGCAATCTTTCTCACAAGTTCGGTGAATGTTTTTCTTCCCTCATGGCTTGCTGTGATATCAAGAAAAACAAGCTCGTCTGCACCTTGTTCACTATAAGCTTTACCCAACTCTACAGGGTCGCCTGCCTGTCGCAGATTTACGAAATTGGTACCTTTAACTGTTTGTCCGTCCTTGATGTCGAGACATGGAATTATTCTTTTTGCCAACATACTGTTAATGTTTTTGCTTAAAAACTCTTGCTTGTTACAGAATGAATCTGTACAAATCCTTCAAATTGATTTTGCCTTCGTATAAAGCTTTACCGAAAACTACTGCCGGAATACCGGCTTCTTCCAGCCTGCAGATGTCATCTACAGAACTTAGTCCTCCGCTTGCTATAAGATGAAGGTCAGGGTATGTTTCCATGATTTTTTTGTATAGGTCTACTGAAGGCCCTTCGAGCATACCGTCTTTACTAATATCAGTACACAAGACCTTTGTGACACCTTTCTTTATATAATCATCAAGAAAACTGAACAGATTGATAGAACTGTCTTCTTTCCAGCCGTTTATAGCTATTTTTTCATCTTTAGCGTCGGCTCCGAGAATTATCTTCTCCTGCCCATAAGTTTCGAGCCATTTTTCAAATCGTTGAGGCTCTTTTACAGCCACACTTCCGAGAGTAACCATTTGTGCACCGTTTTCGAAAGCTATAACAAGATCTTCGTCCGATTTGATACCTCCACCGAAATCGATAATCAGCGAAGTCCTGCTTGCAATCTGGTCGAGTGTCTTATAGTTGACTACATGATGTGAGGCAGCACCGTCAAGGTCTACCACATGAAGTCTGCTGATACCATGAGCTTCAAATTCCTTGGCTATTTCTACAGGATTTTCACTATATATTTTCTTTGAGTTATAGTCACCTTGCGAAAGACGTACACATTTTCCGTCTATTATATCTATGGCAGGTATAATTTCTATCATATATATTATATATTTTGTGTTGATTTATGAATTAACATTTATATATTTATACACCTGTATATCATACAAGTTCAATAAAATTTCTCAGGATACGCTCTCCGGCTTTTCCACTTTTTTCCGGGTGAAACTGTGTGGCATAGAAATTATCCTTATGAAGAGCAGAACTATATGGCAATATATAGTTTGTTTCTGCTGCTGTAAACTCGTTTAATGGAACATAGTAGCTATGAACAAAATAAACATATTCTTCATTGGAGAAACCATCGAACAGTTTGCTGTTTGTGTTTGCTATTGTATTCCATCCCATGTGTGGAACCTTGTCCTCATGTCTTGAAGGAGAGAATCTTTTTACGTTTGTATCAAATATCCCAAGGCAGTCTACATTTCCCTCTTCTGAAAATTTGCACATGAGCTGCATTCCCAGACATATTCCCAAAACCGGCTGCTTCAGGTCTTTAATGAGCATATCAAGTTTATTCTCTTTGAGATATTTCATGGTTGTTTCTGCTTCACCAACTCCCGGAAAGATTATCTTGTCGGCCTTCATCAAAGTTTCTTTGTCGGATGTTATAATTGGGTTTATGCCAATTCTTTTCAGAGCATAGTCCACCGAGAATATATTTCCTGCATTGTATTTTATTATTGCTACATTCATGTTAGTTTTATTAATATATTCATTTATGTTTCTATATTATGTTGTTATATATAGACAAGTATCTTTTAAAATAATATACGTATGAGCATATCTGCTTGTAGCACGTGTTTGCAAAAGTAACTAAATATTGTTTATTTCATAGCTTTTATATCAAAAAGTTTGCTGATTATGTATTGTTTCTAACAAAATTCTTTGTCATGCTATTGTTGTATAATCATTGGTTTGTCTTATCCGGACTTCAGTTTTAGCTGAGATTGATAATTTTATTGTTTAAAATGATTGAAATGTATTAATGTTTGTAATTTTTCTTGTGTATAAGGTAGGCTTGTTGTATATTTGCAAAACGATTAAAAAAGGGTGCGTTAGTTCAGTTGGTTAGAATACATGCCTGTCACGCATGGGGTCACGGGTTCGAGTCCCGTACGCACCGCCAGCTTACAAAGTAAAATTAGGAAAAGCTCTGATTCTCAACGGAATCAGGGCTTTTCCCGTTTCCGTGCGTAAGTGAAATATATATTTCTATACATCACATATATTGGGGAATTAATAATAATTTGAATCAGTAGTTGAAAATAAGGTATAAAAATGCGATGGCAACCTTTCCCATCGTATGAATTAGCAGTCCGCAAGTAGAGCGGCACTTTGAAGCTCTTTGAATATTTGTTTTTTCGTTCATCCAACTGAAGAG
>JAXEBI010000152.1:0-47490 GCA_034094155.1 Phocaeicola sp. | reverse complement strand
ACTGCTGACTGGCAGCCTAATACTCCGATTGAAAAATATAGGGAACTTTTACCTGATAGGTGGAGAAAGGATTAACGGTGATAAAATCATCATTAATCCTTTTTTTATTATTTGCAATGTGGAATCGTGGAGACGCTTACGTATTTTACGGTCATTTGACTGTCTTTTCAAAAAAACAGTGTTTCGGGAAGATAAAATAAAAGTATCAAACAAAAGGAGAAAGTCAGAGAATAAAACTTTAAATAAATCAACTGTAAAATAACAATTATCAAAGTCTGTTATATTAATACAGATATAATCTATTAATTAAGTAATTATAAAGTATATACCAAGTAAATTATGAAGTAATATATAAAGTTAACCATAAAGTATTACTATATTGGAAGCAAATACTTATATCAAGATGATAATATTAAAATATTCACACATAAAATCGGAAAAATTTAATTTGTTTCAGAAAAATATCTATAGTGAGACAAGTGGAATTATTGAAACAAATGAAACAAAATTCACTGCGGCCGAACCTGAATCCAGCCTTTGGATATTATTCTCTGTTTTCTATGATAAATACTGGCTTTTTATGACAACTGACAATTGTCGTTGTTCTATGATAACAATTGCCCATATCCATGACCACTGCACAAGAAAACAGAGGAGCGATCCGAAATAATCGGAGATCTTAGTTAAAAAATCTGTCCCATCAAATTAAGCAAAATGATGGGACAGATTAAAGAGTTTGCGGCCTCATTTTTTTAAAATCTCGTAGTTAAAAATCCATGCTATAGTTTAGGCATACAAAAGGCTGATTATTTCTGTAAATCATAAAAATTTAGTAAACGGCTACGAAACCATTGGCAGGCATTCAGAATATATTGGTAATAAATAAAAATTATCAAGCATTTCCCAAAAACAAACGAACGTACAAAAGAACTGCCTCATTTCTTTATCACAATTAAAGATATTGAATTTTTATAAAACAAGTGCAGTTCTACTGTACAATAAATTTGTATCTTTGACAACTAATTAAAAAACAAATATATGAGCGGAGAAGACTTGCAGAGACAGACCTATATAAATATACAGGAAAAAGCAAACCTAATCTGGGCTATTGCCGATAAATTAGTAGGATTATACAAATCTCACGAATATGGAAAGGTAATACTGCCTATGTGCGTCATCAAGCGTTTTGAAGACACACTGGCTCCTACCAAGGAAGCGGTAATCAAGATGAACGAAGAGCTTGAAGCAAAAGGTATAGCTGTAAAGAAAGGTTTCCTTGAAGCTGCAGCCAAGCAGAAGTTCTACAATACCAGCAAGTTTACTTTCGATATATTGCTTGCCGATGCGGATAACATCAAAGACAACTTTGAGAATTACCTCAACCATTTCTCTGAGAATGTGATTGACATAATAAACCGTATGGACTTCTACAATGAAATCAAGAAGATTGACGATAACAACCGTCTCTATCTCGTCATTAAGGAGTTCTGCTCTGCCAAAGCCTATCTTGGTGCAGATGTAGTTTCGGCTGTAGATATGGGATACATCTTTGAAGAGTTAGTCAGAAAGTTTTCCGAATCGTACAACGACCAGGCAGGAGCACACTTTACCGCACGCGACATCATCTATCTGATGAGCGAACTGCTCGTAGGCGAAGACGAACAGAAGATGGAAGATGAAGGCATCGTAGCATCCATATACGATATGGCAATGGGAACCAGCCAGATGCTTGCCTGTCTTGACGAGAGATTCCGCAAGATAGACCCCGAAGCCGAAATCACATGCTACGGTCAGGAACTCAATCCGCAGACATACGGTATTGCCAAAGCCGATATGCTTATTAAGGGCGGTAATGCCGACAATATGCGCCTAGGAGATACCCTTGGCGACGACCAGTTCAAAGGCTATCAGTTCGACTATATCATATCAAACCCTCCTTTCGGCATCGACTGGGAAGCATCCGAGAAACGTGTGAAAGCCGAAAACGAAATGGGCGAAGCGGGACGTTTTGCTCCGGGACTTCCGGCAAAAGGCGACGGACAGATGTTGTTCATGCTCAACGGTGTGGCGAAACTGAAAGAAGAAGGACGTATGGCTATCATCCAGAACGGTTCTCCTCTGTTCAAAGGCGATGCCGGAAGCGGCGAAAGCGAAATCAGAGGTTATCTGCTTGAACACGACTGGCTGGAAGCAATCGTGCAGCTGCCTAATGATTTGTTCTATAATACAGGTATAGCCACATACATATGGGTAGTGAGCAAAAACAAATCGGAAGAACGTGCAGGAAAGGTTCAGCTTATCGACGCAAGCAAATGCTTTGAGAAACTGCGCAAGCCTCTCGGCAACAAGCGTGTGGAAATCACCACAGTCTGCCGCGAACTCATAATGCAGGCTTATCACGATTTTACCGATAGGGAATATACTTCCGAGCTTAACCCGGAACTGAAAGTGGAAAGCAAGGTGAAAGATGTTGAGGATTTCAAGTTTACGAAACTCATCATCAACCACCCTTTGCGCTTAGAGTATAAGGATATTCATTTTAATGAAGATACAGCAACCAACTATAAGGAAGCCGACAGAGCTTTATTGAAAGAAGTTGCTGAATATTGGGAAAAAAATATGCCTAACCATGTGGGATTCCCTGACATCACTTTCTTCCTCGAACTGAAGAAGGCAAAAATCAAAGTTCCTCAGGGAAAGGTAGCCCTATTGAGAAACTATTTCGGGAAGCGCAATCCTGAAATAGCTGAAGCATACATAAAACCTGTTGATACAAGTAGCGGATTTGCTCCCGACCCGGAACTGAAGGATAGCGAGATTATTCCTTGGAAAGAGGATATTACGGAATACTTGGACAAGAATGTTCGTCCGTACGCTCCCGATTTCTGGTACAACGAATCCGAAAGCAAAATCGGTTATGAAATACCTCTCACCCGCGAGTTCTATAAATACACTCCGCTAACACCAAGTTCTGTAATATTTGACGAACTGAAAAAGTTGGAAGAAAAAGAATCGGAACTGATGTCCAAGATATTAGGGTAAGCAGATATAAATCAGTATAATAATCGACCATGATCGGGCAGTAAAGCAACGGAAATATAATTTCTTGTTATTAAGGTAATGCATTGCCTAAAAGTTCCCAATAGCGATGAGAATACTTGTAAATCCCTATATAAAAATGATGTAAAAAAAGAAAAAAGCATATATATGATGAAATCAGTTAATATAGATGTAGATTATCTCAAAACGGTAAACTATACATTTTTTCATAATAGAATACCTGTTTGTCAATCCGTTAATATAACCAATATTTCGGATCAACTTCTGAATGATGTAAAGGTATGCTGTAAAGGGGAATTCATCAAAGAGTACGAAAGTTATCTGATAGGACGGATTAACGCAGGAGAAACGGTGCGTATCATGTCTTTTGAGATAACTCCTGATTCGTCAAAACTGACGGTATTAACAGAAAGAATCGTTACCGATTTTACTTTAACTGTAACTAGTAAGGACAAAATTATAGAAGAGAAAACGTACGAAATAGAACTAATGCCATACGATCATTGGTTAGGGATTACTATACTGCCACAAACACTTGTTTCGTTTGTAACTCCCAATCATCCGTCTATCAACAGTTTGATAGTCAAAACAGCTGAATCCCTAAAACAGGCTACAGGTTCTTCTATGCTAACAGCTTATCAGACACGCAACGGTAACGATGTGCGTTTGCAAGTTGCTGCGGTTTTTGCGGCCATTCATAAGCTTGGAATTGTTTATCGCAGTGTACCGGCAAGTTATGAGGACATTGGTCAACGTATTACAATGCCAGACCAGGTAATATCTATCAAAATAGGAAACTGTATTGAGCTAACCCTTCTAATGGCTTCTGTGTTAGAAAGCATTGGTATCAACAGTGTTATTATACTTCAGAAAGAACATGCCTATCTTGGGGTATGGCTCGTTGATGACTGTTATTCCAGTAGTACATGTGATGATGCCTCTTACATAGAGAAAAAATGCTCACGGGGCATTGATGAAATGTTAGTCATTGAATGTACACAAGTAGCTCAAGAAACAGCCTCTTTTGATACAGCTGTAAAAATTGCAGAACAGAATTTAGCAGACCATAGTGTATTTGAGTTGTTTATTGATATCAAACGAAGCCGTCTGGAACGTATTTTTCCATTACCATCCAGAGTAATGACTGATGGAGCATGGGCATTCGAAAAAACAGGTGTGGAACATGAACAATGCTTATTCGAGATAAAAAAGCATGACCGGTATGACCTGAGCCAAATGACAGATAAGAAAAAAGAGCTTACAAAATTTGATATTTGGGAACGGAAATTACTTGACTTCTCCTTACGTAACTCATTGCTTAATCTTTATTTACGTCGTAAAGCAATACAGTTTATTTCTTTTGATATAGATCGTATAGAAGATCATCTTCAGAACGGTGAAGAATATTGCATCAATTCAAAACCAAATATTGAAATTCAGCTTGACAACAGTGAGCGTTTAATCCGTTCAAAGTTGCACGAACAATTACATGAATTGATTCGTAGTGACATTGAACATCATATGCTATATACTTATCAGTCAGAGAATGAGACTATAGATGTGCTGAAGAATATCTATCGTGCAGCACGGAATTCTATTGAAGAAACAGGAGCCAATTCATTATTTCTTACTATAGGTACTCTTAGATGGTTTGAAACGCCTCAAAGTGAAACTCCACGTTATGCGCCCTTATTATTACTTCCTATAGAGATGGTATATAAAAAGGGACGATATTATATTCGCGCAAGAGATGAGGATATATCACTAAATGTAACACTAATAGAGTTCATTAGGCAAAATTATGGGATTCATGTGAATGGATTGGATCCTTTACCACAAGATGAGAGTGGAGTTGATGTTCCCCTGATTTTTGCAGCCATACGCGCTGCACTGAAAGAGCAAAAAAGATGGGATGTAGAAGAAGAGTGTCTGTTAGGAACTTTCTCTTTCAGTAAGTTTCTTATGTGGAATGATGTACATAGCCATAAAGATGAACTACGTAAAAACGATATTATAAATAGTCTGGTAGAAAATAAACTTACTTGGACTCCAGAACCTATTACTGGCAATCTAAGAAATATTGATCAGAATGTTTCTCCTGCAGAAATTGCTTTACCTGTTTCTGTCGATTCTTCGCAAATGGCAGCTGTAATAGAAGCAGGAAAGGGACATTCGTTTATCCTTTATGGTCCTCCAGGAACCGGAAAATCGCAGACCATTACCAATCTGATAGCAAATGCTCTTTATCAAGGAAAGCGTGTGCTTTTTGTTGCTGAGAAAATGGCAGCACTTAGTGTAGTTCAGAGCAGATTGGCTAAAATTGGTCTTGATCCATTCTGCTTAGAACTTCATTCCAATAAAACTACAAAGCGACATGTACTGCAACAGTTAGAAAAAGCTCTTCAAGTTACTCATATCCAATCTCCTGAGATTTTTGGATTTCAGGCAAATAAAATATTTGAAGAGCGTAAGGCTCTCATTGCATATATAAATGCTCTTCATGATAAAGAACAAAAAGACGGATTGTCTCTCTATGACTGTATCTTGCGATATGAAGCCATATCCGTTGCTCCAATGAACAATTTCAGCTTTGATTCTTCACTGGACTCACTACTCGTCAAAGAAGGCATAAAAGGAGTTGAGTATTTGCTCGGAACACGCTTTGAAACAGTTGTCAAATTAGTAGGACATCCATCATGCCACCCCTTGAATGGGTTCCAGATTGACCGGGAAATGTTACAAAATAGTGAAAAAACGGTTATGAACCTTCGTAAACAAATACAGGTACTGAAGGAGTTAATGTTGAAAAGTCATGAATTATCTCATACAAAGGAATTGTATGAACTACTGTTACGTGACAACTCTTTAGCATTCTTTAATGAAGATGCTGAGGACCTGCGTCGTTCATGGCGTGAAATCAAAGCAAAATGGTTCATACCACGTTTCTTTGCCAAACGTAGTTTTCTTAGCCGTTTGAAGCAATACAACCATTACATTAGGGAACAAGAAGTTGATTCACTTATTGAACAGTTTGTCATTTATCAGAAACAACATGAGGAAATAGAACAAATTAGACAAATTCTGAAGCAATATTTTGATATTGAAATACCTACAGATGAAATGCCGGAAAACAGTATCATCGAAACTGCCATAGGCAAAATGAAACGATGGTCAGAAAATTCAGCTCTGATGCGCGACTGGTTTCATTGGTCTGAATTCTGTGAGGAACTTAAAGTTAATGGACTGGGTTGCGTCGTTAAAGTCATGCAAACACAAAGTATAGATACAACTGTTGTACGAGATGCCTATCTTAAAGCTTTATTCCAATATAAGGCAGAAGAAAAAATACGTAAATCGGAGATCTTAACTACTTTCGAAGGAATGCTTTTTGATGATAAAGTAGCTAATTATAAACGAATGACAGATGAGTTCCAATTACTCACTCAAAAAGAACTTTATGCCAAATTAGCATCCAGAATACCGCGTGTTATTGACAATGCCAGCAGTAGTAGCGAAATTGGTTTACTCAATCGTAATATAAGCAATGGTGGACGTGGGTTGTCATTACGCGATTTATTTGAACAAATACCAACCTTACTACCTCGTTTGTGTCCGTGCATGCTAATGAGTCCGATGAGTGTAGCACAATATATAGATCTTGGTCAAGATAAATTCGATTTGGTAATATTTGATGAAGCTTCCCAGATGCCAACAAGTGAAGCGGTAGGTGCAATAGCCCGAGGAAAATCACTTGTTGTAGTTGGCGACCCAAAGCAAATGCCACCAACAAGTTTCTTCTCTTCTACAAATGTAGATATTGAAGAAGCATGTATTGATGACATGGAGAGCATTCTCGAAGATTGTCGCACTCTTGAGATTCCTTCATTACAGCTTTCTTGGCATTATCGTTCACGTCACGAGAGTCTGATTGCTTTTTCCAACAACGAGTATTATGATGGTTCTCTAATTACATTCCCTTCTGTTGATGATCAGCATACAAAAGTACATTATGTTCCAGTCTCGGGTTATTACGACAAAGGTGGAAAACGAAGTAATTTTGCAGAAGCAAAAGTTATTGTGGAAGAGATAGTTCGGAGACTTAAAGATGAAGAACTGCGAAAGAAAAGCATAGGAGTAATCGCATTCAGTGTCGTTCAGCAGAGCTTGATAGAAGATTTACTGCAGGAACAACTGGAAAAAGACAATAAATTACAAGATATTATTCAGCAGATGTATGAACCTGTCTTTGTCAAAAATTTAGAGAATGTTCAGGGGGATGAACGCGATATAATACTTTTTTCTATCGGATATGGCCCAGATAAAGATGGAAAAATTTCCATGAATTTCGGTCCGTTGAACAATTCAGGTGGAGAGCGTCGTCTTAATGTTGCAGTAAGCCGTGCACGTCAGGAGATGTATGTATTCTCTACGTTGAAATCATCTGATATTGATTTGCGCCGTTCAAAAGCTCGTGGAGTGAAAGGACTGAAACATTTTCTACAGTATGCCGAAACACAGTCACTGCCTTCATCATTAAAACATAATAACAAGAATTATAATGATAGCATACTGGCTGAACAGATTGCAATGGAACTGAAGAAAAGAGGCTATACAGTTGCAACAAATATTGGTCGCTCACAATTCAAGATTGATGTTGCGATTTGCGACGAGAATAAGGCTGATACATATCGTCTTGGTATTCTTTTAGACGGTGAGGGATATCGCGATACTCATACTACACGCGACCGTGAAGTTGTACAACCTTCTGTTCTTTCGGCTCTAAACTGGCAAGTGATGCGTGTTTGGAGTGTAGATTGGTTTAATAATAAAGAACGAGTTATAGAACGTATTATAGAACGTCTTTCTTCTAAGTCAGAAACCGAGCAGAAATCTCAGATTAAATCTTTTGATATCTCTCAGGAAAAGTTGGAAGAATGTTCTCTAAATGCACGGGAATATATCTGTTATAATACAAACAGGGAAGAAGCTATAAGTTTATCAGATGAAACACTTATGAAAAATATTATTTCAACTGAACAACCTATTGCTTTTATGCTTCTTTGCCGACGAGTTTGTTTGTTGCGTGGTAGTGGAAGAGTAAGCCCAACCCTTCAGAAAACTCTTAGTATGTATGAGCCATCTTTTTATAAAGATGATAATGGAATAATGTGGTTAAGCAAATCTGACAGTTATAATTATCAGATATACAGAACAAATTCTAATCGTGACATTATAGATATTCCACAGATAGAGTTGTTGAATGTAATTAAAGAATCGCTATTAGAACAGGTAGCAGTTGACGAAGACAGTCTGACACTGATTGCAGCCAAAAAACTTGGTTTCACACGACGTGGAACAAACGTAGAAACATCTTTTAAAAAGGCTTTGGAAGTACTGAAAAATCAGGGGAAGATTGAGTATATTGGTGAAAATATCCGATTAAAATAAAAGAATCGACGATGAACGAACAGCAAAACAACGGAAATATAATCCTTTACCAGACAGAGGATGGCAAATCAAATATAGAAGTAACTCTATGCAATGATACGGTTTGGCTTACTGCCGACCAGATGGCAGAGCTGTTCCAGCGAAACAAATCTACCATTTCCCGACATATTAAGAATGTATTCGAGGACGGAGAACTGAATCCGGATTCAACTGTTGCATTTTTTGCAACAGTTCAAAATGAAGGTGACAGAAGTGTCGAACGAAAACTTGCTTACTATAACCTTGACATGATAATCAGTGTAGGTTATCGTGTTAAGTCGTTGGGCTACAAATGTCCTTCGTGAATATCTTGTAAAAGGATTTGCCATGAACGATGATTTAAAGCAGAAAGCGGAGCACTGTAAGTAACGGAACTTTGTAAGAAGAGGTATTTTAATTTCTTTCGATATATACTTTATCTGATTAAGTATTATATGAATAAACAGGGTAAATGTTTTCTTAAATACATTTCACTCATCAAGCTATACGGTTGATCCCGTTGCATAAATCTCAGTAAACTTTTCTTTTCTTCTTCTGTAAACTGACTACGAGCTTCGTTTATCATTTTGCCTTGAATATCTATCATTCTATCTTTGATTATTTTCAGCCATTTAAGGCGTTTGAAATCCTGTGCATCCGAATTTAAACGAAACTTTCTGATAGTCTGTAATCCTTTCTCAGAATCTGGTTGAGCGCATATACATTCATCTTCAAAAGTAATGTTTTCCTTTATCTCCTCATCTGTATCTTTCCTTTAAGTCACCTTTTAATGCAGCTTCACAATAAAAACATTTGTAGTGAGAACAACTATTTAGCGTCTCTCTAATATCTTTATGTCCATATTTAGTGCTATCTGGTCTGGCTTTTGGATTGTTTTCCCTTTTTTCATAAAACTTCCTCTGCCATTCGTCATGTTTGTCTGCAAGTATCTGAGGTTCCGGCAATCTGTCTATGTGTCTCATATTATGAACCTTCTAAAATTTCAAATACGAAAAATATTCCGGATTCATAGAATATAATCTATCTTCTATTTCCTTCGCCGCGTCTTTCCTGCCTTCTTCAATAAACTTTTTGCGTTCATGCATCAAATCTGCAATTTCATCATTAAATGGATGTACTTCGCCAAATGCATCAGACATCAAGACTTCTTCAACAGGCATGTGGGCATAGCGTTCAGTTTCGTCGCATACTTCGCTATAACCTGTTCTTGATACACATGTATATATACGAGCACCATCTATTGATGCAACGACAAAAGGAGAATGTGTTGTCAATATAATTTGCAGATTAGGGAAGAAACGACGTATTATACCTAGTATTTTTTTCTGCCATTTAGGATGCATGTGCGTTTCTATTTCATCAATAAGCAATAATCCCGGAATATTGACTATATCGTCAGGTTTCATTCCATTGAGGACTGATACTGAATACATTTTGCATAATAACAACAACAGATGTTCGAGAAGGAACAGATTTCCGCAACTCAATTTTTCCAATGAGAGTTCAGTTCCATTCTGTTCAATTATGGGAGTAAGGTCACCACGGCGTACATATTTGAAGATACCTTTGTCGAGGCATGCTTCGACTATTTCTTTAAGTTTACCATAAACCACCTCACCGAGTTCCTTTTCAGAAGGCATTTCACTACTACAGAGATAGTCTATTTGGCATATAAAGTTCACTAAATCTAAATTACTCTTTCTGCCGCTCATGACGTTTTTCATCACATCGAAATGGTTAATATTCGCCATGTTCTTAATATTGAATGAATCTGTAGGAGCTTTGGCGGACCAATAATCTATAACCCATGGATGTATTTTAGCTGATTTGTTATAACCATATCTCAATAGCATTGTTATAGTATTGTAATCAACAGCTGGTTGTATTTGCATATCCCCATCTAAATGAGATTAGAAACTTTCTGCTTACCGTTATAGTCTTCGAATTCCATTTCAATAATAAAATTACTGCTGTCTGCAACTATATTACGCTCTAGCACATTGCCTCCACAGAAAACAGCACGTATGGCATCTATTATTATCGACTTTCCCGCTCCGTTCATTCCTGTGATTATAGTTACAGGAACAGTTTCTTTAAAGTCAGAAGCAAAATCCAAATTAGCGTCTCTAAAAGGACCTATATTTTTTATGTGAAGATTTAAAATTCTCATACGCATGAATTTATATTTTCAAAGGTATATAAAAAACAGATTTTTTACGCCCGGTAAATAAGAAAGTAAAGACTGAGACTATCTTTGTGGTAAAAACGAGGTTAAAGGTTTTTCCTGTCCTCATATGTCCAACGGGCTTGGTGCCCCAATAAAAAAAGACTTATATGAAGATAGCCTGCGGTCTTGACGTACACAAATATACATAATTCATTCAGAATATGGGAATCTTATTAGCGGAAATCTTTTAATTATAGAGATGATTTGGATGCCCCCAAAAAAACAAAATTGAATAGCGTTAACGCTTACTGGGAAGAAAGGGGAATTTGTTTTATTTGTTAGAGTGTCCAGTTTAATGTTCCAAATTTAGCCAACTTTTTGAGCTTTTAGGTACGTACTGCTCACCTTTCACTAAAGTAGTTTTTATGAGCACAAATCATTCCTTTTCCTGTTCTCTCTTCAAGTTTTCAGCATAAGTCTTATCAGCATCCAATCCGAAGAATGAAAAAATCTCCCTTTTAATCTTTATATTTTTCGGATCACTTAACGGACTATAAACATAGCATTCCGCACTCTCTTTCTCTTCTTCTCCCAAACCAGAAATATTGTAAATTCCCCAACCTATACCTGTATTATAATAGGGATTATCCCGGCCATCTTCTCCTACCAGAAACTTATTAAATTGCCGGCCGCTTGTTTCCTTGTAAATCAATCCATACTGTAAGAATACAGTCCTTCTATCCATCAGACTTCTCCCATAAGTTATTACAGGCTCCCATTCTTCAGGAGAAACCGGTTTGTTCCCTATAATTTTATATTCCCCATAGTAAAAACAATTGTCCATAATGGGCTGCACATGAGAAACAGCACACACTTCCAACTCCTTTAAATCTGCATAAGGAATATCGGCCAACTTCCGGTAAACCATGATGTACAATGGTTTTCCCATTAATTCTTTCAGCCCATAATTATTCTGTCGAGCATATCTTTCTGTTTTTCGATATGCCTCCACATTCATCACAATACGTCCGAATCCCCATTTTCTTCGTCCCACTTTAAAGGTGAAAAAATCTCCTTCCCGGTATTTCACATGCTGACGTTCAGCTTGTCTAAAGCACTCTATATCTTTCAAGTCTTCTTCAGTAGATTCTATTATCCATTCATCAAGCCACTCTTGCAATGAGCATGAATTAGCCTTGCGTTCCACATAATACTCTGTATGTGTGATATTGTTTCCTATCATTACACAACCTATATCAAAATGGAAATAACACCCTTGTGGGCGAAAAGACAAGGCAGAGGCTGTCAGTGGTTTCAGTTTTCCTCGCTTTGTCTTGGGTAATAAAAACGTACGATTTTGGGTTGTATGTTCACACAATTCCGTCTCATAATAGTATTCCATTTCATTACTCTGAATTTCCTTACGGATAATTTCTCCGTCAAAATACAAATATTTTCCGGCAATACAGACTAAGTCCCATGTATCCTTTACAGGAAGTAATCCTAAGTATCTGCGCTGTTCGTTGGTCAGTTCGAAAGGTATCTGGGGATTTGAAACAAGTTCTTTCATACGTTTAAAAGATTAGTAATGGATTTCAAATTTAATTAAAATTGAATTAAATAAAAAAGGTTCTGCAATAATAAATTGCAGAACCTTTTAAAGTTTCGATTTTCTACTTCAGCGGAAGCTGGAGAACTCGAACCTGTCACTAAAGGAGTTTTTCTCTATATTAAATCTCAACAAGGTTGACAAATTAAGCAAAAATCACTATCTTTGTAACCATAAAACAATTAAAGCCATGAAACAGATATTTTCACAGCGACTTAAAAGTGCCAGACTTATGAATGGCCTATCTATGGATAGTCTTTGCGAAAAGATGAATCATATCGTATCGAAGCAGTCTATCTCAAAATATGAAAAAGGTATAATGATGCCAGACAGCACCATACTTATAGCCTTATCCAAAGCACTTAATGTTAGTGTGGATTTTTTCTTTCGCCCATATAATGTGACAGTGGAAGATATTGAATTCAGGAAAAAGAGCAAACTTAAATTTTCTTCATTAAAAGGAATAAAGGAAAAGGTAATAGACGAGATAGAAAGATATATGGAAATAGAAAATCTGCTGGATATGGATAATTCTTTTCATATAGACTATAAGGATATTATTATCAAGGAAAAGGATGATGCGATCACTGTAGCCGGCAAATTACGTAACGATTGGAAATTAGGAGAAGATGCCATCAGCAATATTACTTTCCTTCTTGAAGAAAATGGTATAAAGGTAATACATCTTGATGCAGAAACTGAATTTGACGGATTAAGCGGATTTATAAATAAAACTGTTCCTGTTATCATCGTAAATAAGAATACAACAGCAGAAAGACAGCGATTTACAGCCTTACATGAATTAGGACATCTGTTGTTGAGCTTTGCTCAAGAATTACAGGACAAGGAAAGAGAAAGATTGTGTAACATCTTCGCTAATGAAATGCTTATACCAACCTCAGAATTTATCCGACTTATAGGCGTATCCAGAAAAGATATTTCATTGCAAGAACTTATACCTATACAGATGCAATTTGGTATATCCATTGATGCACTCATGTACAAAGCAAAAGAAGCCGGTATTATTACTGAACAAAGATATAAAGGATACTGCATAAAGAAAAACAGTTCTTCAGATTTTAATGATCAGATTAAGGAAACCCGCTACCCACAAGAACAAAGTCACCGATTCTTAGGATTGGTTTATAAGGCTATTTCTCAAGAGATAATATCCATAAGCAAAGCATCTTCTTTATTGAATTGCTCAGTAAACGAAGTACGCTCATCATTAAACTTTATCTGATATGGGGACAATTGTTGTTAATGATACAAATATCTTCATAGATCTTATATCTGTAGATTTATTGGATGAGTTTTTCAGTCTGCCCATAGACATTCACACCACAGATTTTGTTGTCCATGAGTTGACCGAACCTTTACAACAGAAAAAAGTTGAATCATATATTAGACAAAATAAACTGACAGTAAAACTCCATTCAGCCATTGAAGTCATAGAAATAGTAGAATTTCAAACTACTTGCGACAATAACGTGTCCATCACCGACTGTTCCGTGTGGCTTTATGCCAAAAAGAATAATTATACTTTATTGACAGGAGATGGCAAGTTAAGAAAATCTGCAAGTAAATCAGGGGTTGAAGTTTGTGGAATACTTAAAATATTTGATATGCTTGTTGAAGATTATCAAATTATATCTAAACAGAATGGAGCAAACATGCTGGAAAAACTCTTTAAAATCAATAACAGGCTTCCATCACGTGAGATAGAAAACAGGCTCAACAAATGGCGTAAATAATCAATTAGCACTACAGAATTAAAAGGCACTTTCGTTCAATATGAGAGTGCCTTTAATATATTTATACCTTTATAAACATTCATTCCGCACAGAAAAAAACATTTTTATTTATCTTTCTACTCAAAACAGCTCCGGTAGGGTTACCATCATATCTTTGATTCTGACAATTTTATTATTAACGTGCACCTGATGAAAATTGGCTTCACCCGTAAACAAAAATATACGAAAAAAGCACCGTAATCAATTGATATACGGTGCTTTGACTCCTTGAGTGAAGGCTAAATTGAAAACCTTCAAAAAATCTCTCTGCGGAAGCTGGGGGATTCGAACCCCCGGTACGGTAACCCGTACGTCAGTTTAGCAAACTGGTGGTTTCAGCCACTCACCCAAACTTCCTTAAATCATAAAATAGTAGCGCATACGGGAATCGAACCCGTGTATCAGCCGTGAGAGGGCCGCGTCCTAGGCCACTAGACGAAAGCGCCAGATAAATTAGTGACCGCGACAGGATTCAAACCTGTAACCGGCTGATCCGTAGTCAGCTACTCTATTCAGTTGAGCTACGCGGCCAATTTTTCTGGAGATGCGGAAGCTGGGGGATTCGAACCCCCGGTACGGTAACCCGTACGTCAGTTTAGCAAACTGGTGGTTTCAGCCACTCACCCAAACTTCCTTATCAGCTTTCTTGTTGCGTTATCTCTCAAACGCGGTGCAAAGATATGTCTTGTTTTTGAATTATGCAAATCTTATTGTGATTTTTTTTGCAAACATTTTTACATTAATTCAATACATCTTTGATTATTAACAAATTAATGAATATATTTTTTTATCTAATCTGTCTGGTCTGTATAATCTGTCTGGTCTGTCAGTGCCAGGTATAAACTACAAGAAGCATTCCTTCATGTTCCAGATGTTGTTCTTCCTCTTTGCCGGCTCGGGAAAATCCGTGCTTTACAAGCTCACTGTATGTCATACTGTCGTTCAAATAACCGAACAGATGATTTTCATTGCTTCCAACAGGAGTTAAGAGTCCTTTATATGCATTTACATAATCATTTTTGGACAGCTGTCCGTTCTTGGTATTGTATACATAATCTGATAAGAAGCCATTGTCTGCAATAGAAGAAATTATATAATCCTTATACCATATAGGTGTACTTGAAAAATAGTTATAATTGTTCTGATTAATTTGCTGTAAGTCCTGTCTATACTGTTCAGGAATTTCATTCTTGAAGTCAACCTCTATTTGCATTACGGAATCTTTACCGGCAAACAGATACAAGTTGTCGGAAGATACCGAAGTAAACATAACTCCCTTCTCTGATGATGTGAAATAGCATTGCCGGCCTATAAAATCGAACTGTTCTTGTTTATATTCAAAAAGTTTACGGTGTATATTGAGTTCCTTGTCGGTTATAAAAATCTTATACTTTTCCTGCGAAAGATTCGGTGTTCCTCCTTTATATGGTATATAGGAGAATATGAAATATCCGTCAGGCAATACCTCCATGTCCCAGGCTACGAAGGGTAGGTCTGTCATGCGCTCGTACTGTCCGTTTATTCCATTGTATACCATTATCTTATGACGAAAATTGTCTATTATGTAAATAGAAGTTTCGTCAACTGCAAAACTTTTCATTTCAAGATATTCTTTGGGGCCGTTTCCACGACTTGCCAGAACGAATTTCAGATTACCTTCTGTATCATAAGCAACAATCTTTCCGGAACGGAAGTCGGCCAAATAATATAATCCGTTTTTTGCCACAAATTTGTCTATCCCATACAGCATTGTTTCTTCACTGCTTTCCAATGGAAGAAAGGTAATGCTGTCGATGTAGTGACGTAGTAAAGTATCTGCATTTTCAATATCGTAGTTCCATACCATACCATCTGATTCAACGGTTCCTTTTGTTTTTACACAAGATGAAGCCAATAAAATCAATAATGCACAGGCTAATTCTTTCATAATTCCTATAATTCGTTTTTTTAATCTCATTATATATTATATCATTTTATCAAAAGTAATGATTTAATCCCAAACGACAAAACTGGCGTATTTTCTTATATATTTTTATGCGGATAATCATTTGGGTGTACGTCCGTACAATCATATTTTAACCTTCCCCGTATTCGATATAAAACGTGAGCAAGTTTTAATCAAAACGTGACCGTATTTTAATTAAAACATGACCGTGTTTAATAATGATAAAATCATGCCATGAGGTGTACTGAATTTAGTTGACAGGTTAATAATTAAAATCATATATAGGTTTACACCTTTTACATGTTAAGACCATATAAGGTTGTCACAATTGCAAAGTTACACCTAAAAAGGTTTATACCAAATTTTATTTTAAAAAAAACTCATCGCTCGGGGAGCGCCGTGCGGCAAGGGGCGGGAGCACCCGTCCCGACGAGCACATCCGTCAGCTTTGTGTATGATCCATAAGCGGATTCATATTTTTTCCTGTGAGGATTTCCATCGGAGTTTTCATTCCAAGAGCCTTGTGTGGCCTTGCCCTGTTATACATATCAATTGATTTTTCTATAGCCTTGCTTGCCTGTTCAAAGTTCAAATCACCGTCATTGAAAATCCATCCGTTCTTTAATGTATTGTTCATTCTCTCGGCCAATGCATTATGAAGCGGATCTCCTGTCTGTGTCATGCTGATTTTTATATTGTTTGATTTGAGTAGATCTGTATATGTTTTTGAGGCATACTGTACACCTCTGTCCGAATGATGTATCATTCCTTCTATACCAATCCCATAGGAATGATAAGTTTCTATAGCCTGATTTATAGCCTTGAGCGGTCCCTCAACCTCAAGTGTCCTGTTCAGTGAGTATCCAACGATAAATCTGCTATAGGCATCCGTTACAAGTGAAAGGTATGCAAAACCATCTGTGGTGTATATATAGGTTATGTCACAAACAACAAGAGACCCGTTCCTGCATGGTATGAATTTAGGAGATGTATTCAACAGGTCATCATATATTCTGTATCCATGTCCTGAATCTGTAGTGCGAGGCCTGTATCTTTTCTTCCTGAGCATCAGGTTGTTGGAACGAAGTATATTATAAAACCTGTCCCTTCCAATTGTAAATCTGTCCTTGAAGTATTGGCGACATAGCTCATAGAGTTCGCGACATCCGGCTTTAGGAAGCCTGTCATTGTTACGAATATACATACAATAAAGTACTATGCTGGCAGAAAGTATATCAACCTCATCAGAGCTATAGTTGTGTTTGTAATATCCCTGTGCTGATATGCCAAGCAATCGACAGAGTGGGCGTACGGGACATCGATTCCCACTCTGTGATAAATTTCTGATTACTTGGCATCTGAGTTTTTTCTTACAGGAATATTATATGTCTTCTCTGCAAGGTCTATCATACAGTCGTATGCATCGCGTGCCATGTTTGAACGTTTCAGTTCTGCTTCCAGGGACTTTATCTTCTTTTCCAGCTCATATATCTGGTCATGAAGTTCCTGTTCTGTCTGACTTAATTTCTTACTCATAAAAGGATCTGGTTTATCTTCAAGCCCAAAGATACGAAGCCAACGCTGAATTGTTGTGCGTTTAAGACCTTTTTCTCGTTCAAATTGCCTTTTCGTGAACGAAGAGGACAAATATTCCTCCAAATAAGATAAACATTCTTCTTTTGAATACTTTTTATATTCACGCATGTTACTAAATAATTTGTGTCAACTTATTTAGTACACTACATAGTGAATAGATTTTCTATTCCAGAACCTCATAACTGCTTATCTGTATTGGCATATCAAGATTATGCAGAATTTTCTCAAGCATTATTCCGTCAAGATTATTGTATTCATATCCGAATGTTGCCCTTATACCCTGCAAAATGAACTGTGAGGCTCTGTCGAGTGCGATAGGCAGACTGTCGCCTTGCATTAGTGAGCCTGTAATTACACTTGTAAATGTATCTCCTGTACCCGGATAGTGGGCCGGAAGGTAAGGGCATGTCACTTTCCAGTATCTGTCTCCATGACGGTTGTATGCATATACCGAAGTGGCATGCGGATTTCCTTCTACAGGCACACTTGTTGCTATTACAATATCCGGACCGGCATCGGATAGCTGTTTGAGATATGACTTCATTTCACGTGTACTCACATCGGTTTTGTAATCTATGTCGAGCAGTCTGAAAACCTCAGTCATGTTTGGGGTGATTACGTCGGCATATTTTATAAGCTTTTTCATTTCAGTTACCATCTCTTCGGTTATTCCCTTATAGAGATTACCGTTGTCTCCCAAGACAGGGTCTACTACCACCATGTCCTGAGGCCGTCTGAACTTGCATATGAAATCTTCTACTATCTTGACCTGTTGCGGCGATCCAAGATATCCTGTGTAGAAAGTGTCGAATTTCATGTTCAGCTTCTCCCAATTGGATATGATGTTTTTCATCTCTTCTGTGAGGTCGAGAAATGAATAGTACGGATATTGGGTGTGGGCAGACAGCACGGCTGTAGGAAGCGGACATACTTGTATTCCCATGGTCGACAATATAGGTATTACTGCCATAAGAGAAACCCTGCCTGCGCCGGAAAGGTCGTGTACGGCTACAACTCTTTTTACGTGATTGTGCATATATGTCTTGCGTACTTCTTCACAGCCCGAAGGTGCCGGTGCAATATGTGCTTCTGCAACTTCTGTTACTGGTTTTTCGCCTTCCTGGGTGGTACTGGAATCTTGTACTGCCTGAGTGGCTGCTACTTTCTTCTGCTGTTTTTTCTTTGCTCCTGACTTTATCCAGGCTGCCTTCCGTATCTGATACTGTTCGTATTTGTTTTCTATATAGTTGTCTGCCATAATTTTCTCAATGTAATTTTATATGCAAATTACGTTACTTTTTGGCTATAACACAAATATTTTCCTTACTTTTGCGTATAATACATTTTATATCTGCTAATCTTGAATTATTATCAAAACTTCAACCATTTTATAATATGAATATTCAGACGATACTTAAAAATCTTAATATCGAGCAACTTAATGTAATGCAGCAGACTGCAGTGGATGCTTATAAAGACGGACATGACATAATATTATTGTCGCCCACCGGCTCAGGAAAGACTCTTGCTTATCTTATTCCTTTGGTGACTTCGCTTAAGAAAGACGTTGAGGGAGTGCAGGCTGTTGTACTTGTTCCTTCGCGTGAACTTGCGTTGCAGATAGAACAGGTATTCAAGTCGATGGGAACCGGGTTTGCCGTTATGAGTTGTTATGGTGGGCGTCCTGCCATGGATGAGCATCGTACAATGAAAGGGATAAAGCCTTCTGTAATCATTGGTACACCCGGACGAATGAATGACCATCTTGAGAAACAGAATATCGATGGATCTGCCGTGAGACTTCTGGTTATTGATGAGTTTGACAAATGTCTTGAATTCGGATTTCAGGACGAGATGGCTGAAGTGATAGGAAAATTGCCTAAACTTAAAAGGAGATTCTTGCTGTCGGCCACAGACGCTGAGGAAATACCTCGTTTCACCGGGGTAGGAAAAAATATAAGACTGAATTTCCTTAATGGCGAAGAACAGGTATCCGACAGGCTTCGTATCTACAGAGTGGAGTCGCCCGTAAAAGATAAGCTTGAGACCTTGTATAAACTGGTTTGTAGTCTGGGAGCTGAGCCAACACTCGTTTTCTGCAATCACAGAGAGAGTGTCGACAGGGTAGGAAAGTATCTTCACTCTATGAAGGTGTATTGCGAGACATTCCATGGCGGAATGGAGCAGGATGACCGCGAAAGGGCACTTTACAAATTCAGAAACGGCAGTTGCCATATCTTTATATCAACAGATTTGGCTGCCCGCGGACTTGATATTTCTGGAATAAAGAATGTGGTACACTATCATTTGCCGGTTGCAGAGGATGGATTCATACACCGAAACGGACGTACAGCCCGATGGGATGCCGAGGGAAATGCGTTTGTTATATTGCATGCCGAAGAAAGACTTCCTGAATATCTGCCGGAGAGTATGGAGGAATTTGTTTTGCCTGAAAAGACTCCGCAACCGTCGCTTCCGGAATTTGTAACATTATATATTGGCAAAGGGAAAAAAGATAAGATTAATAAGATAGATATCGTGGGATTCCTGTTTAAGAAGGGAGGACTCAACAAAGAAGATGTAGGTCGGGTGGATGTGAAAGATCATTTTGCCTTTGCAGCAATTTCACGTAAGAAGTTTAAACAAACGTTAAAATTGATACAAGGTGAAAAAATAAAAGGGGTAAAAGCTTTGATTGAAGTTGCAAAATGATAACTTTGTGGTAGATTCTTATTGGGAAGCACAGAAGTTAATCTGTATTTTGCTATGGTCGTTTAACGAATTACACCACAGCCAAGGTTTTATGTGTCAAAGTGTCGCAAAAAACCTTGGCTGTGGTTCTTTTATGTAAGAAAAATGCATATTCTTGTGTAATTTTATCAATTAAAATTTGGAAGTGACAAAATAAATCTATACTTTCGCAATTGAAGATAAGGACATCTGGATTTGGAATTGTGAATTTGTTATATGAATTGTTTTTTTATGAACTTGCAATTCAGGTCTTGGATTTCCAATCGTAATATAATTGTTAAACCCATAAAAAACTGCCACATGAAAAAGCATAATTTTAATGCGGGACCTTCTATTTTGCCTCGCGAAGTGATCGAAAAGACTGCTCAAGCTATATTGGATTTTAATGGTTCGGGACTTTCGTTGATGGAAATCAGTCACCGCGCTAAAGACTTTCAGCCGGTAGTGGACGAAGCTGTTGCTTTGTTCAAGGAACTTCTTAATAGTCCTGAAGGTTATTCTGTTCTGTTCCTTGGTGGAGGAGCAAGTTTGGAATTCTGTATGGTTCCTTATAATTTCCTCGAAAAGAAGGCTGCTTATCTAAATACAGGTACCTGGGCCAAGAAGGCTCTGAAAGAAGCAAAAGCTTTTGGTGAAGCTGTGGAAGTGGCTTCCTCTGAAAAGGATGGTTTTACATATATTCCTAAAGATTATGTAGTTCCTGCCGACGCGGAATATTTCCATATCACTACAAATAATACTATTTATGGTACAGAATTGCATTCTGATCCTGAAGTTGGCGTTCCTTTGGTAGGGGATATGTCTTCTGATATTTTCTCACGCCCGGTAGATGTTTCCAAGTATATCTGTATCTATGGTGGTGCACAGAAGAATCTTGCTCCTGCAGGTGTCACTTTCGTTATTGTTAAGGATGATGCTCTTGGAAAGGTTACACGTCATATTCCTACCATGCTCAACTATAAGACTCATGTAGAAAAAGGCTCAATGTTCAATACTCCTCCTGTAGTTCCTATCTATGCTGCATTGCAGACACTGAAATGGATCAAAGCTCAGGGAGGTGTAGAGGAAATGCAGCGCAGGGCTAAGGCTCGTGCAGAGCTTCTTTATGGAGAAATAGACCGCAATAAGTTGTTCCGCGGTACAGTTACCGATAAAGGCGACCGTTCTCTCATGAATATTTGCTTTGTTATGGCCGACGAATATAAGGACCTTGAAGCTGAATTCCTTAAATTTGCTACTGAACGTGGTATGGTGGGTATCAAGGGACACCGTTCTGTAGGTGGCTTCCGCGCTTCTTGCTATAATGCCATGCCGATAGAAAGTGTTCAGGCATTGGTTGACTGCATGCAGGAATTCGAGAAAATGCATTAATACCGGACTTATTTAACTTTTTAAAATTATAAGGGCGTGTTAGGTGTTTTCTCCATGCACGCTCTTTTTTTCTTAACCTCAATAATTTATTTACTTATGAAAGTTTTAGTTGCTACAGAAAAACCGTTTGCAATGGTTGCGGTAGAAGGTATACGTAAAGAAATTGAGAACGCAGGCTTCGAACTTGCATTGCTTGAGAAATATACAGAAAAGTCTCAGTTGTTTGAAGCTGTTAAGGATGCTAATGCCATTATTATCAGAAGTGATATTATAGATAAAGAGGTTCTTGATGCTGCAAAGGAACTTAAGATTGTAGTCAGGGCGGGTGCCGGATATGATAATGTTGATCTCGCCGAAGCTACTGCTCATGGAGTTTGTGTAATGAATACTCCGGGACAGAATTCCAATGCTGTGGCCGAACTTGTGTTTGGTTTGCTTATCATGGGTGTACGTAATTTCTATAACGGTAAGGCCGGTACTGAACTGAAAGGAAAGAAGCTTGGTATACATGCCTATGGAAATGTGGGACGTAATGTAGCCCGTATCGCTAAGGGTATAGGTATGGAAATTTATGCATATGATGCATTCTGTCCTAAAGAAGTTATGGAGGCCGATGGCGTAATTCCTGTTGATACTGTTCAGGATTTGTATAAGACATGTGGTATCGTTTCAATTCATATTCCTGCTACTCCCGAAACCAGAAATTCCATTAATTATGAATTGGTGGATCTTATGCCTAAGGGTGCTGTGCTGATTAATACAGCCCGTAAGGAAGTGATTAATGAGGCCGACTTGTTGAGACTGATGAACGACCGTCCAAGTTTCAAGTATCTCACAGATATCATGCCTGAACATCATGAGGAATTTGCTGAACATTTCCCCGGACGCTATTTCTCAACTCCTAAGAAAATGGGTGCTCAGACTGCTGAGGCTAACATTAATGCCGGTATAGCTGCCGCAAAACAAATTGTGGCTTATTTCAAGGAAGGCTGTGAAAAATTCCGCGTAAATAAGTAATCTTTATTATTAATCTCTAATTCTGAATTATATTATGGCTGTTATCAAACCTTTCAGAGGTATCCGTCCGCCTAAGTCTATGGTGGAAGAAGTTGCTTCACGTCCTTATGATGTACTTAATTCGGCTGAAGCCCGCAAAGAGGCTGAAGGCAACGAAAAATCGCTCTATCATATTATTAAACCGGAAATAGATTTTCCTGAAGGAACAGATGAGCATGATCCTAAAGTATATGACAAGGCTGTAGAAAACTTCAGAATGTTCCAGGAAAAGGGGTGGCTTGTACAGGATGAAAAGGAGAATTATTATGTATACGCACAGACCATGAACGGAAAAACCCAGTATGGACTGGTGGTAGGTGCTTATGTGCCCGATTATATGAATGGGGTTATAAAGAAGCATGAGCTAACAAGACGCGACAAGGAAGAGGACCGTATGAAACACGTGCGCATTAATAATGCCAATATTGAACCTGTATTTTTTGCTTATCCTGATAATCCTCAGCTTGATGCTATAATAGCCAAGTATACTTCTCAGACTCCGGAATATGATTTTATTGCTCTGGGCGACGGATTCGGTCATACTTTCTGGGTAATCGACAATGATGAGGATATTGATAAGATTACCAAGGCTTTTGCCGATATGCCTGCATTGTATATTGCCGACGGTCATCACAGAAGTGCTGCCGCTGCACTGGTGGGTGCCGAAAAGGCTGCACAGAATCCAAATCATAAGGGTGATGAAGAGTATAATTATTTTATGGCTGTATGTTTCCCGGCTAATCAGCTTACCATAATCGACTATAACCGTGTGGTTAAGGATCTTAACGGACTTACTACAGAGGAGTTCCTTGACGCGCTCAAGAAGAATTTTGTGGTGGAATGTAAGGGAGAAGAAATTTACAAGCCTGCTTCTCTGCATAATTTCTCACTGTATGTTGATGGCAAATGGTATAGTCTGACAGCAAAACCTGGTACTTATGACGACAATGATCCGATAGGAGTATTGGATGTTACCATATCTTCTAACCTTATTCTTGATGAGATTCTTGGAATAAAGGATTTGAGGTCAGATAAGAGAATAGACTTTGTAGGTGGTATTCGCGGACTTGGTGAGCTGAAACAAAGGGTTGACAGTGGTGAAATGAAGGTCGCTCTTGCCTTGTATCCTGTTTCAATGAAACAGCTTATGGATATAGCCGATACTGGAAATATTATGCCGCCTAAAACTACATGGTTTGAACCTAAACTCCGTTCGGGTCTGGTTATACATAAACTGGAGTGATATGATTGAGAATTAGGATTATAACTTATATTTATTTCAAAAGCACAGAACAGCTTGATGGTATGAGCCTGTTCTGTGCTTTTTTATGTTATTGTTTTATGCTATGATTTTATGTTATTATTTTATGCAAACGGGTAATAACTGTCATTATTTACAGTTTTGTATTTCAGGATGCATTTGTGGTATTGAATTAGTGTCATTAATTGATTACCTTTGCATAATATAATTCAATTTTTTTAGAAGCTTTACAGGAAATGTTGCTTATTTATTCTATAAAGGCTTCTGTTTATACAACCCGTTTTCGTAATTTATTATTTGTAATTTAATAATATAAATATAAAATGCAGTTAGAGGATACATACAAGACGATTGAAGGCATATCGGAATCTGTTTTTACAGAAAAGAGAAGTAAGTTTATTGCCATTGCATTGCCTGTCCGTACTATTGAGGAGGTTAAATCTTATCTTGAAGAGTATCAGAAGAAATATTATGATGCCAGGCATGTATGTTATGCTTATATGCTTGGAGCTGAAAGAAAGAATTTCAGGGCTAATGACAATGGTGAGCCATCCGGTACTGCCGGACGTCCTATTTTAGGACAGATAAATTCTTTTGAACTTACTGATATATTGGTTATCGTAGTAAGATATTTCGGTGGAATAAAACTTGGAACAAGCGGACTTATTGTTGCATATAAGACTGCGGCAGCACAGGCTCTTGAGGAAGCTGTCGTGATAGAAAAGACTGTTGATGAGGATGTTCATTTTATTTTCGAATATCCGTTTATGAACGATGTAATGCGCATAGTGAAGGAAGAAGGTCCGGAAATTCTGTGCCAGTCGTACGACATGGACTGTATCATGAAGCTCAGAATCCGCAAATCGTCTATGCCTAAGTTGCGCTCACGTCTTGAGAAAGTCGAAACTCTCAGGTTTGTTGATGACGAGTCGGAGCAGGAATTTTCATCTGATGTAACAGAGTTTTAATATTTTTGAAACGCTGTGTTTATCTCTTAGTGATATCTTTGCATCAGAAAATTATACGGACAGTATTTCCCGATTGTGATTTTTGCTCTTTATAAGGATTTCTGATTTGCATCTAAATTCTTGTATAAAATAAATGGATTTTTGCCGCTTCTGTATGCTGATACATCCGTGAGGAACTGTCAGTGTGCAGAAGTTTTTTATTATGACCGGATAATTATCTTGTTTATTTGTTTGACTTTATATCTTAAAATGTTAACTTTGTAGAAACACACACATGCACATTTTAATTCAAATATTATGAGGGCGTCAATATATATTTTTATTGTTCTTCTGTTTATGTCCGGTTGCGCTATGGGACAGAATGATGAAGACAGGTCTACTCTTCCGGCCAGAGTGGAAAAGTTGTTCGAGAGTATAAACATCCCGCAGATTTTCAAGAAAAAGCCCGTTACTTCAGAAGATATCGTTTTGACAAAAGACTTGCTTTTCGACAAATATACTCTTGAGGATGAGTATATGTACAATAAGACACCTCGCTCTATCAAGTGGGAAATTATAAAGAAATGTCTTGCTTATATAGAAAATATGGAGCCGGAGTCGAATCTTTGGTGTGTTATCCAGAATTACAGAAACAATAACGGTGAGGCCCCACTGGTAAAAAAGTATCATTGGAGTGCCTACAAGCGTGTGGCTGATACTTTGGGCGTGGAGAGGTATCAGTCGGTGCCTTTATATGCCGTAACCGATACGGTTACACCTGAAAGGTATGGACGAGACGGTACTCTTGGTTCTGTCCTTGGTGAGGTGGGAAGTTTTTATCATGTCCGCCCGGCTACCTTCGATGAGGAGTGGTATGTCCCACGAAAGTATGTCAAGCTTCTTGATAGTTCTACAAGTTTTCATCATGTAATCTTTGTTGATAGAGGTGACCAGAATATTACTACTTTGGAACGTGTTTCCAGAGCTGATTGGAAAGTCAGAAGTGTAAATCCTTGTACAACAGGACTGCATCGTCCTCCTTATGCGCAGGAAACTCCTCTTGGTATGTATCTGCTTCAGGAAAAGAAAGTAAAGATGTTTTTCCTTAAAGACGGGTCGAGTGCTATGGGCGGGTATGCTCCATACGCAAGCAGATTTACTAATGGGGCATATATTCATGGAGTGCCTGTCAACCTTCCTGCAACAAAGATGATTGAATACAGTTGGACTCTCGGTACTACACCACGTTCGCACATGTGTGTGCGGAATGCAACTTCCCATTCCAAATTTGTCTATGACTGGGCACCGGTTCTCCGCTCCTTGGTGGTAGTTATTGAATGATAAAGTCTGTGCATTACCAGTAAAAGCTATTGTGTTAAATTAGTATTTTTAACTATCTGTTTATCAATTGTTTCTTTTGTTGTTCTTATCTTTGCATCCATATTTATATTTTAGAGGTTTTTATAGTTGCGTACCTTAATCATTTTCGCATTGTATGCCTGTGCTTATGGTTTTGGTAGGTCTTTTGTGTTGGTTTGTAATCAGTCTGTAGATATGGTGTTGCATAAAATTTTCTTTTGTTCAATAATTCTTTTGTCAGTAATGGTTTGTCCGGCCATGGCTCCAACTCACGATTCTGTTACCGAATCTCATTCTCCAACGGAAGCAGAGGAATGTGCCGATATTTATAATTCGATGCATCTTGAGGGAGTGGTAAATTTTAAGGCGTTCCGTATAGCTTATGCCGGCTATAATAAAATAATAAACCGCAATAAGGATATTCTTACACTCATAGATTTCTCAAAACCGTCGACAGAGAAACGCTTGTTTGTCTTTGATATGAAGAAGAAGCAACTGATGTTCAGTTCGCTTGTATCGCACGGAAGAAACAGCGGAGATAATTATGCCACTTCATTTTCCAATGAATACGGGTCGTACAAAAGTTCTCTTGGATTTTATTTGACTGAGACTACATACAACGGCAAGAACGGATATTCTCTTATCTTAAACGGACTGGAAAAGGGAATAAACGATCGTGCCAAAGAGAGGGCCATTGTGGTACATGGCGCTTCTTATGCCAACCCTTCGGTTATAAGTTGCGGAGGAAGGCTTGGCCGCAGTCTTGGTTGTCCGGCCTTGCCACAGAAAGTCGCAAAGCCTATAATAGATGCCATTAAGGGCGGAAGTGTAATGTATATATTTGCCGAGAAACCTGAATATCTTGCCAAAAGTACTATTGTAGGAGATATTGCTTTGCCTTCCGAGTCTTCCGGTTATAATAATAAGACCGAAAATAAGTTCTGAGAAGAATATTGATCCTGAAAATTCAACTGATATGGAAGAGTTTAAGATTAACGGTAAGACTGTCCGCGAGTGCCTGCTTGAACTTCAGGCTAATGGTAATAAGGCATTTTGTGAGTCGCTTAACCCTGGAGTTGAAAATATTCTTGGGCTGAGGTTGCCTGATTTGCGCAAACTTGCGCAGGCAATATCCAAATCCAACTGGCAACTTTATCTGAATACGGCTTCCGATTATTATATGGAAGAAAGAATGTTGCAGGGACTGGTCTTGGGATATATAAAGCCCGACGATGATATTGAAGTATATCTCGGGAGGGTGACTCGTTTTGTGAGGATTATCAACAGCTGGTCTGTGTGTGATGTCTTTAAGTTTGCCGGCAGCAAGAAATATTTTTATGCGCATTCCGACAGATTCTGGTCTTATCTTCTTGATTTTATGAATTCGGATAAAGAGTATGAGATCCGTTTCGGCGTTGTTATGTCGCTAAAATATTTTATAGATGAGTCTCATGTACAAAAACTGCTTTCTGTATTCGATGGTATATCACATGATGGATATTATGTGAAAATGGCTGTTGCATGGGCTATATCTTATTGTTTTATAGATTTTCCTGAAATTACTCTGAAATATCTTGAGTCTTCTTCGCTTGATAAGTTTACTTATAATAAAGCTATCCAGAAGTCAATAGAGTCGTACAGGGTAACTGAAGACTACAAAAAGATTCTGAAGTCAATCAGAAGAAAATAATGACAAAGATGTTTCACACCCGTTTTGGGGTGAGTCTGAAAAGACAATACATATTTATCTATATAAAAACAAATACATACGATGAAAACATTATCTAAATTTTTTCTTTTGGCAGGTGTTACCGCTTTATGTTCATGTACATCAGGACATAATACCTCCGACAAGTATACTACCAGTCAGACCTCTTCTGAACAGAGCGCATCAGGTGCTGTTTCTTCTGAGCAGGGAAGCAACGGACAGACCGCACAGTCTGAACAGGTTATAAAAACTATTATGTCTCGCCGAAGTATTAGAAAGTATAAGAATACTCCAGTAGAGTCGGAAAAACTGGAACAGATATTGAACTGTGGTATTAATGCACCGAGTGGTATGAACAAACAATCCTGGGAAGTCAGGGTAATAAACTCTCAAAAGCTTTTATCGGAAATTGATTCTACATACGCTGAATTCATGAAAGCCAATAATGGAGCTTCTGCAAATGTTAAACCTGCTGCATACGGAGCACCTACTTTAATCTTTATCGCTCACGATACAGCATACGATTTATCACAGGTTGACTGTGGACTCCTTGGAGCTAATATTATACTTTCAGCGCAGTCAATGGGATTGGGGACATGTTGCCTTGGCGGAATTGTAAGGTTTATGAATTCACCACAGGCTTCTTCACTTCTTAAGCGTCTTGAACTTCCTGAAGGATATAATCTTCTATATGCTATAGCATTGGGATATCCCGATGAATCGCCTGCTGCAAAAGCAAGAAAAGCTGAAAAGATCAAATTCATTGATGATAAATAAAAATAAAAGCCTGATGGAATTTCCACCAGGCTTTTATTTTTATTTATCATTCGCTTTTTCTTTCTTTCTTCCATCCGTAATCCATCTATTTACCCATCCTTATTCTTCTTCTTCTTCTTTTTCTTTTCTTCTTCTTCTTCTTATTATTATTATTATTATTGTAGTAGTAGCAGTAATAGTAGTATTTATTCTACTCTATTCTACAGTACTATTTTTCCATATCCCTCAGATGGATTTCAAGAGCCTTTACAGATATATGTATTTCCCAGATGGATATGCCGAGAGAAGCAATAAGTAAAATCAGGGCAACACCAAACACATATACAGCCATGGTGTGGAATCCCACATATATCAGAAACATTGTAATTACACATAGAAACAGACTTGATATTCCGAGCACTTGCATGCTTCTGGTGAGGTATAATCTCTGGCGGAGATTTTCAATTTGAGCTGCTGTAACTTCAGAATGCTTCTGTATATATTGCTCTTTAAGGGTTCTTACAAGTTGGGCGTAAGAAAGGAATCTGTTTGTATAAGCCAGCAGTATAAGTGAGACAGCCGAAAAAAGCAGGGCTGGAGTGCTTAGTGTAAGTTCTTCCATAAAACTGTTATTTAATATTTTTCATTACATCGTCATAATCAGGCTCTTGTGATATCTCCTGAACCAGTTGTGTGTATATAATCTTGCCGTTTTCATCAATAACTATAACAGCACGTGCAAGCAGTCCGTGCGACGGACCTGTGGTTTGCAGCAATCCGTATTTTTCTCCGAACTCAGGATTTCTGAACACAGAAAGAGGTGTTACATTTTCTATACCTTCTGTGCTGCAGAATCTGCTTTGGGCAAAAGGCAGGTCCATCGATACACATAATACTGATGTGTTTTCGAGTTCTGAAGCCATCTGGTTAAACTGTCTTACAGATAATGCACAGGTAGGTGTGTCCAGGCTTGGGAATATATTAAGAATAACTTTCCTTCCTTTGAAATTATCCAGAGATACATCTTGCATTTTATTGTTTACACCTGTAAAGTCGGGCGCATAAGTTCCTTTTTCAGGCAATACCCCTGAAAGTTCAACATTATTTCCTCTCAGAGTGACAGTAGCTTTATTGTTTACTGATTGTGAGTTTGCCTTGAATGGTGTTGCAATCAATGCTCCTGATATAATAAGCATTGTGAGAATAGTCTTTTTTTTCATGCTATTTTATGTTTATGGGTTGAACAATTATAATAAAAAATATAAGTTATTCTGGCTTCTGTTTCTGATAATAATATAATACAGTACTTCCCGAATCTTATTAAGTATAATATTATAACATATTTGCAAGATGCTTTGTTCGCTTTTAATTTGATATTAATAAGATATTGTACAACATATAATATAACATAAAATGTTGTTGATTAAACAAATATTTAGTTTTCGGCTTTTAAATTAAATACTTCTGGCCTGTATTTTTGGTCTATTTGTATGAAATTATAGTCGAAAAACATGTATTTTATTATTTAAAGCCTCTTTTTATTGTGCTGAATTGTTAAAACAAGCTAAATACATAAGCTATATTTTTAAACTTTGACTTTGTAAGATTAACTTTGTAGAGGTTTTAAGATACACTTAAACCAATAAAAACATAAATAAAAATAGTATATTATATCAGAAATGTTATTTTCTAAGACTTTAAAAAGTTACATATTGCGTATAGTTTGTATGGTCATGCTTATGCTCATACAGTTCGACGTATGCGGTTATGATATAATATGCGCTTTCCAACAGTCGGAAGAACCTCAGTCCGTTTTAGTTCTCAATGAAGATGAGTCATTGATTTCTGATGGACAGGACCAGATTTCAGAGTGGTCTGATCCTGTATACAGAAACACTTCATTGCGTTCAATTTCTGATGCAATGCTTCCGGTGATTGTGATTTTCCTGTTCTCCTCTTTCATGGGAGAGCTGTCTGTTATCAGAAGGGTGTATTGTACCCGTACAGATATATCTGTAAGCCATTCTTATATCCTTTTCAGGGTTTTTCGAATATAGAACTCTAATACTTTATATTCTTTTCTCTATTTTTTATAGCATATCTTTTTATACATTCCATTCTTAATGTACAGAATACTTAAGTGTAATGGATACTTTGTAATTGTTGTCAGGTTTGGCGTGAGCCTTTGAATCTGATGATAATCTCCGGTTCATTTATTGTTGTGCGGAATGTAGGATGCTTTGGAATAGAGTTACAGATTCCATTAAAACAACTAAATACACATAGATTCTTTTATTTTATCTCTTAATCTTATGAAAATGTCTATTAGAAAGGTTGCATTCCTTCCATTGCTGGCGGGACTGTTTCCTGCTTGTCAGCAGACAGGCGAAAACCAGGTTAGAAGTGACGAAAGTATTCCTGTCACAACTCTTCAGCCTACTACAGTTGAATTGCCACGCTCGTACGTTGCAGATATCCAGGCTATCCAGTTTGTAGAAATAAAGCCTAAAGTTGAAGGTTACGTAAAAGAAGTACTTGTAGACGAAGGTGAGTTTGTAAAGAAAGGCCAGCCTATGTTCAGACTGAGTTCTGAAAATTATGCTGAGGCAGTTAAGGAAGCCGAAGCAAACTACAAGCAGACAGAAGCCGAACTTGAAATGGCCAATTATGAAATGGAGCGTATTGACCGTCTTGTAAGCAAGCAGATATATTCTCCTATCCGTCTTGAACAGGCAAAGAGAGAGAGGGAGGTGGCACGAATGAAAGTTGAACAGGCGCGTGCCCAGTTGCAGCGTGCCCAGATGGATCTTGGCTATACTACCATTACATCACCATTTACAGGATATGTTGACCGTATTCCATATAAGGTAGGTAGCCTTGTGAGCCCTGAGAGTCTGCTTACTACAGTGAGCGATATCTCTGAGATTTTTGCTTATTATAAAGTAAACGAAAGTGAGTACCTCCGTATCCGCCGTGCGCAGCTTCAAGGTACAGACGTGCAGCAGGCCAAGAACGTAGAGCTTGTACTTGCCGACGGAACAGTATATCAGTATAAGGGAGTTATAGAAACTGTTGAAGGTGACTTTGAGCGTGGAACAGGTTCCATAGCATTCCGTGTGCGTTTCCCTAACCCGGAAGGACTTCTTAAACATGGTGTAACAGGTAAAATCCGTCTTATGACAAAGATGGAAGATATCTGTCTTGTGCCACAGAAATCGACTTTCGAGATCCAGGACTTTACCTACGTTTATATAGTCGACAGTACAGGTACTGCCAAAGTGCGAAGCTTCAATCCTATAGAGCGCTATCACAATTACTACATCACCGATGACCTTGGTGCCAATACTACCATAGTATACGAAGGTGTCCAGATGATACGCGACGGTATGAAGATTGAAACAGATACCGTTTCCTTTGCCGATGTAAGAAAGGAACTCCATATGGATAATGTAGAGAAATAAAAATAAAGTAATAACAGAAAAAAGAAATAACCCATAAACATGTTCAAGTTATTTATTCGCCGTCCAATCCTTTCTGCGGTAATATCTGTTATTATCGTATGTCTGGGAGTGCTGGCTATTGTGTCGCTGCCTATTACGCAGTATCCCGACATTGTTCCTCCTTCCGTTACGGTGACTGCCCGATATACCGGTGCAAGTGCCGATGTAATGACAAAGACTGTTGCCACTCCGCTGGAACGTGCCATAAACGGTGTTCCGGGAATGACATATATGACAACCGTATGTACCAACGACGGTATGTCGCTCACTACCATCTACTTTAAGGTAGGAACCGACCCCGACGTAGCTGCAGTAAACGTACAGAACCGTGTGACAACCGTCCTCGATGAGTTGCCCGAAGAAGTTATACGTGCCGGTGTGGTTACAGAAAAGGAAGTCAACAGTATGCTGATGTATCTGAACATCTTCAGTACCGACAGTACTCACACAGAGAAATTCGTATACAACTTTGCTGATATCAATATCCTCCGTGAGCTGAAACGTATCGACGGAGTAGGTTTCGTTGAAATCATGGGTAGCCGTGACTATGCTATGCGTGTATGGCTCAATCCTAACCGTCTGGCCGCGTACAATATGGTACCACAGGATGTTACAGACGCTATCCGCCGTCAGAACATAGAAGCAGCTCCGGGTAAGACCGGTATCAGCTCCGACAAGCTGCCACAGCAGTTGCAGTACGTATTGCAGTACACAGGTAAGTTCAGTACACCCGAAGAGTATGGTGAGATAGTTCTGAAAGCCATGCCCGACGGCTCTCTGTTGCGTCTGAAAGATGTGGCAACCATAGAGTTCGACTCCGAAGACTACAATATGATATCCATGACCGACGGCCGTCCTTCGGCTTCAATCATGATTAAGCAGCGTCCGGGCTCAAATGCCAGCGAGGTAATCCAGAACATAAAGACCCGAATGGCCGAAATCAAGGAAAGCAGCTTTGCGCCAGGAATGGAGTACAATATCGCATACGATGTATCCCGATTCCTCGATGCATCAATCGCATCGGTATTGAAAACCCTTGTAGAAGCCTTCCTGCTTGTGTTTGTGGTGGTGTATATCTTCCTTCAGGATTTCCGTTCTACACTTATCCCGGCCATAGCCGTACCGGTTTCTCTTGTAGGTACATTCTTCTTTATGCAGATGTTGGGCTTCTCTATCAATATGCTTACACTCTTTGCGCTGGTACTTGCCATCGGTATTGTGGTCGACAATGCCATTGTAGTGGTAGAGGCAGTGCATGTAAAGATGCATGAAGACAAACTCTCTCCATACAAGGCATCTGTAGCCGCTATGAAAGAAATCGGAGGAGCTATTGTGGCCATCACCCTTGTAATGTCGGCCGTGTTTGTGCCTGTAGGCTTCATGGAAGGAACAGTTGGTATCTTCTACCGTCAGTTCTCGCTTACTCTTGCGGTTGCCATCGTGATTTCGGGTATCAATGCGCTTACACTGTCTCCTGCACTTTGTGCCATGCTCCTTCGTCCGGCAAGTCACGGAAAGAAGAAAGCTGCATTCCTGCGCAAGTTCTTTATATGGTTCAACCGCCGTTACGACCGTTTCGAACGCCGTTACAACCTTGGGTTACAGAAATACCTCGGACGACGCACGTTTACATACCTCACACTTCTGCTGTTTATTGTAGCTACATACGGAATCAACCTTGTGCTTCCTACAGGATTTATCCCTAATGAAGACCAGGGTATGATATACATCAATGTGGATGCACCTCCCGGAGCGACAGTTGAACGTAGTGAGAAAGCACTCAACCAGATTCAGGCAGCTCTTCTTCCTTTTGATGAAATAGAAAGTATTTCCACACTTGCAGGTTACAGTCTTATGACAGAAACAGAAGGAGCCAGCTATGGTATGGGTATGATTAACCTCAAGGCATGGGACGAGCGCGACAAGGGAGTGGAAGAGTTGATGCAGATATATTCCGACCGAGTTTCACATATCAAGGATGCAGATATCCAGTTCTTCCTTCCACCGTCTGTACCAGGTTTCGGTAATGCCAGCGGTTTTGAGTTGCGACTACAGGATAAGACAGCAGGCGACTTCCACGAATTTGCCGAAGTAGCCAACAACCTTGTAGAGAAGTTGAATGCCGACCCACGTATTCAGGGTGTGACATCCGGATTTAATCCTAACTTCCCTCAGTATCTTCTGAAAGTCGACCTGGCAAAGGCAGCCAAGTTGGGCGTTGACCTTGAACAGTCAATGCAGACACTTCAGGCATATATAGGTAGTTTCTATTCGTCTAACTTCATCAGATTCGGACAGATGTATAAGGTTATGATACAAGCCTCTCCTGAATACCGAATGAACCCCGACGACATATACAAACTTTATGCAAAGAACAGCGACGGAAATGTGGTTCCATATTCAAACTTCCTCACTATGGAAAGAATTTACGGTCCGAGCCAGATTACCCGTTATAACATGTTTACCTCTGCCCTTATCACAGGAGAAGGAGAGGGAGGAGTCAGTTCAGGAGAAGTAATTGCAGCTGTAGAAGAAATCTGTAAGGAAGTCCTCCCACGCGGATACGATGTAGAATGGTCGGGTGTTACACGTGAGGAGAAAGACTCAGGCGGACAGACATTCATGATTTTCGGAATCTGTCTTTTGTTTGTGTACCTGTTGCTTGCAGCCCAGTATGAAAGCCTTCTTCTTCCGTTCTCGGTAATACTTTCACTTCCGGCCGGAATTTTCGGTTCATACTTCTTCCTGCAGATAATGGGACTCGAGAACAATATCTACGCACAGGTAGCCTTAGTCATGCTTATCGGACTTCTTGGAAAGAACGCCATCCTTATTGTGGAAATGGCCAACCAGTTCCGTGCGGGTGGTGCCACACCTTTTCAGGCTGCGGTAAAAGGAGCAGTAAGCCGTTTGCGTCCTATCCTGATGACATCATTCGCATTTATCTGCGGTTTGATTCCTTTGGTTATGGCCAGCGGAGCAGGAGCATTGGGTAACCGTTCTATCGGTACAGCCGCAGCAGGAGGAATGTTCATAGGTACATTTGTAGGAATATTCCTTGTTCCGGGATTATATTTGGTATTTGAAACCCTTTCGGTTTATCTCAACCGCAATAAAGTTAGCTACTTAGAAGAAGATGATGAAGAATAAAAAGTTTACATATATAGCAGTATTGGCCTCTGCCCTGTCGATGGCAAGCTGTAAGGCACCATCGTTGGCACCTTCAGAGGCAGTTGTTCTGCCGGAATCATTTATCGATGACACCGATACCACCTCTATGGCTTCAATCTCATGGAAAGAGTTCTTCCCTGATTCACAGTTGGTGCAGTACATTGATTCGGCATTGGTCAATAACCATTCGTTTCTCAAAACCATAGAGAACGTATCCATAGCCCGCGCACAGATGCGTGCAGGCAAGGGAGCACTTCTGCCTGAGGTGATGTTCGGCCTTAGCGGAGGAATACAGAGATTTGGTGAGTATACCATGGACGGGGTGGGAAACAGTACAACAAACACCCCTGATCTGGTAAAAGACAAGCATATTCCCGATCCTTACAAGGACCTTAACTTAGGATTAAGTTTCCAGTGGGAAGCCGATATCTGGGGAAAGCTTACCGACAAGAAGCGTGCGGCTGTATCAAGATGGATGAAGTCTGTTGAGGCACAGCGTCTGGCAAAAACAATGCTTGTGTGCGAAGTAGCCGATTTATATTACAAGCTTATAGGGCTCGATAAGAAACAATATGTACTCGAAGAAGCAATCCGCAAGACAGCCTCTTCTTATGTATTGGCCAACGAGCTGATGAACGAGGGAGAGGAATCACGACTTTCGGTCGACCAGTTCCGTTCGCGCCGTCTTAAACTTGAAGAAATGCTGCTCGACACAGAACAGCAGATATCTGAAACGGAACGAGCCTTCGCCCTGTTGCTTGGCAGTATGCCGTTTGAGATAAAGCGCTCATCATTTGAGACAATAAGCGATTATAGTTTCCCGGTTGAGACAGGCATACCGGCACAACTTCTTCGCAACCGTCCGGATGTGGTGGCTGCCGAGCTTGAACTTCTCGCAAGCAAATCCGATGCATCGGCTGCCCGCAAGGCCTTTTTCCCGTCATTGGTAATTGGTGGTGCCGGAGGTTTCAATGCATTTAGCCTCGACAAATGGTTTTCGGCCCCCGCATCAATGGTTTATAATCTTGCGGCCGGCATTACAGCCCCTATTTTCAAGCGAAACGAGATAAAAGCCCTTTGGGAAGAAGCCAAAGGACGTCAGCGAATAGCTTTGCTCGATTATCATGAAACAGTGATGAAGTCGTACATAGAGGTTGTAGACCTTATCACATCATCCGAGCAGATGAATCTTCGCAAGGCATTAAAGGAAGAAGAGAGCCGTATCCACCATCGTGCTATCTATAATGCCAATGAACTGTTCAAGACCGGTTTTGCGGGATACCTCGACGTGCTTTCGGCCGATGAGCGTTATCTCGACTGCGAGCTTGAACGTATTGAACTAAATATTGCTTACTGTCAGATCCATACGATGCTATATCGTTCATTAGGTGGTGGCAGTTTCTGATATTCCCTAATTTTCTATTGTTTTAAGTTGGTCGATAGAGAAAGAGGTCGCAAGTTTCAGCATGGAGTAATTCTTCATGTCCGGCTTGCGTACTTCTTTCTCTTTTTTTGTACTGTTTGGCGGGATATATTTTCTGTATGGGCCTGGTGTTTTTCTTGCTTATTCTTCTTACTTATTCTTCTGATATTATATAAATAATATACTATCTCATATATATTTTTCCGATAAAGTTTGATTTTAAAATAAGAAGTTGTATATTTGTCATATAATAATAGTACAATATGATAAAGTTCGTTTTAGATTATTCAAGCAGTGTTCCGATTTACAGGCAAATAATAGACCAGATAAGATTTGGCATAGCCTCCGGACAGTTAGTATTAGGTGAGCAACTACCTACAGTTCGTGCCCTTGCGGTAGAACTTAAGGTTAATCTTAACACAGTATCGAAAGCATATAAGGAACTTGAAATTAAGAATGTACTGACTACGCAGCAAGGCACTGGTACATTCATAAACCAGGTGGATTTCAGTCTTTCGGACGAAGAAAGGAAAAGACGATTAAAAGAGATATGTTCTCAGTGCATAACAGCTGCCTGCAGTTATGGTTTCTCTATTGATGAAATAATAGAAGAAATAGAGTCCGCTAAAGAATAAACAAACCTTTGTGAATCAATTATTAACTTATAATACCTTTTTGACTTATGATGACCAATTTGAAAAACAACGGATGGATAAATTCCATATCCGTTACAGTTATTGTAGTATCATTCTTATTACTTTTTTCTCTAAATCATTCAGGATTTTTATCATTGCCTGTTACAGTAATTCTCATGATAGTATCAGTATTGTTTTCTGCTTCAATCAGAATAGCCGAACAATGGGAACGTGCTGTAGTGTTGCGACTTGGCAAGTTTAATGGTTTAAAAGGCCCTGGTCCGTTTCTGATAATACCTGTAATAGATACCGTGAGTATGTACATTGACCAGAGAATCAGAGTGAGTGCCTTTAAGGCAGAACAGACATTGACAAAAGATACTGTTCCCGTAAATGTAGACGCAGTAGTATACTGGACAGTATGGGATGTTGAAAAGGCCGCACTTGAAGTTCAGGATTATCGCGAAGCCATAGAACATATTGCCCAAACTGGTCTTAGAGATACAATAGGCAAACATGAACTTGCCACACTCCTGCAGGAAAGAGACAAAATAGCAGAGGATTTGCAGCAACTTCTTGATCAGAATACAAATCCTTGGGGGATAACATGTCAGACTGTGGGTATTAAGGATATTGCCATACCATCTGCCCTTGCCGAAGCTATGAGTAAGGAGGCTCAGGCCGAAAGAGAGCGCAGGGCTCGTGTAATTTTGGGTACGGCTGAAACAGAAATAGCAGAGAAATTTGCTCAGGCGAGCAAGGAGTATACAGATAATCCGGTAGCATTGCATTTAAGAGGTATGAATATGCTGTTTGAAGGATTAAAGGAGAAAGGCTCTATGGTTATAGTACCAAGTTCTGCATTAGACACTATGAATCTCGGTGCCATGGGAGGACTTGTGTCTATGGCAAAGACAAATGAGAATGATAAAAATTCGGATAAGGATTCTAACTGTTAGAACAATGAAAAACATCATATCATATGCAACATGTATTTCGGTGTTTACAACCTGTATGGTTGTAGGTTGCAATAATAACCATGATTTTCAGGATAATGTTTATTTTGTAAGAGATAATTTTGCAGAGACAAAAATAATGTCAGATCCGGAAATTATCTCTATAGACAGCCTGTTGTATCCGGCTTCATTCAAGGTAATTAACGATAGCCTTCTTGTTGTAAGCAATCAGCCGGTGTGTGAATATCTTTTGGAAATCTATTCTCTTAAGTCGCATCAACAGCTTGCAAAACATATAACAAAAGGGAATGGCCCTGGAGAAATGTTGTCATGTGCTGTCGACTTACACACCAATACTGGTAACAGTTTCTATCTTCAGGACTATAAATCACATACTTATTATCTTACCAATATTGATACATTACTTAATGGTAAAAGATTTTCTCCTCTGTCTTCATTCCGGTATTCTTCCGATGTCCTTATAAACTCACAGTTGCTTGTATTCGATAACGATACATACTTAGGATGCAATATGTGGTATTCCCCGGAGCCTTCTTTTGACAACGGAAAATCTTCGCCAATTTCGTTTTACAGAAAAGGTGAAGAAACAAATACAGATCAGACGTCATATAAGTTTTTTACAGCTCCTGTAAATGGAATGTTATTGTGGAAAGATAGCAAGAATGCCGGACAATTATGGTCTGCTGATATGCATTCTGATAGAATCTGTATATATGATGATTCACTGAAAGTAAAAAGAACCATTGTCGGGCCTGATAATTTTGAACTTTCTTATGAAAAGGTACAAAGTAACACTCCTTTAGCTTTTATTACCTTTACAGACAAGCGTGATGTTAGAACTTATGCGGATTATTTTATTACTTCGGAACATATTTATCTTCTTTATGTTGGAACAGAATTCTTTGACCCTATGAAGCTTCCTGATGTAGAAGTTTTTAAATTGGATTTCGACGGAAATTTATTGTGTAATTATAAATTCGACAGGTATATATATTCTATATCAATTGACAAATCTGAAAATTACTTGTATTGCGTTTCAAGAGAAAATGTGAAGGAGGTGCCCGTATTTTTGAAATATGAGTTATGAGACCTAATATAATCAGCAGAAGATTCT
Organism: Phocaeicola sp.; assembly: GCA_034094155.1. Lineage (GTDB taxonomy): Bacteria > Bacteroidota > Bacteroidia > Bacteroidales > Bacteroidaceae > Phocaeicola. The sequence goes on along the minus strand of JAXEBI010000152.1, from coordinate 7,804 downwards.
GATTTTATTATAATATTGTCGTCCGACTATAATGGTACGACCGTCCGACTTAAATGGTACAGGCGTCCGACTTGAGTGGTACAGGCTTACGACTTAAGTCGGACGGTATAAATGATGTTTTTATATTACAATACTTCTATAAATAATTAATAAACTTGTACAAAAGTAAATAAGAGAATAAATGTTTAACAAGTCAAAGAACTTATTGATATAATAACTTATTGTACTGCGTAAAAATATTTATAAATAATAATTCTACATCTAACATAGTATAGAGATTTTTTTATATAATTACCATGATCAAATTTTATTATTCAATATTCGTTTTATTGTTCGTGCTGATTACATCTTGTAATAATACGAAAGAAAATGCGCCCCATTTCCCAAAAGAGGAAATACTGGAACCGGAATTGATGTCTTTACAAGGGATTACAGATCCTATGCGGGTAGATGTAAAACATCCTTTTTTAATTCTTCAAAATACCAGTAAAATGAATGATAGTATATTCCATATTTATGATCTTACGACAAGTAGATTGAAATATGTATTTGGAGTAAGGGGTGAAGGTCCAAATGAGTTTGTCCTTCCTTGGATGCTTAGATCTTCTTTCCCTGATTTACTTATAGAGGATAAAAATTCATTTTATAGATATTCAATTGGTAAAGATGGAGTCCCAATATCTAAAGATACTATAAAACCACTGTATACAAATAATTTAAGTGAAGCCTCTTTTATTAATGATTCTTTATTTGTTGTGGATGCACAATATACAGGTCCTTATGTTCATCTGTGTTCCATTAAAGACGAAATGCCCCAAAAATCTTGGGAATACAGGAATCCTGATATAATGGATTATTTCATAGACCCTAATAGGGGAGAATTAAATGCAAGTGACCGTAGAATTGTTTTTTGCTATAAATACAAGAAGCGGATTGATTTTATGGACACTCAATTTAATCTTATTAAGAGTGTGAAATATGATTACACAGAACCAACCAACATAGCAGAAAAACCGGGTGAAGATAAGATAAGCTATACTGACGCTTATTTGGGTAAGCGTTATTTGTATGCTATGTTTATGGGAGTAACAGAGAATGAACATGCAGTTAACTTGTGGTGTGGAGCATATCTTGAAGTATATGATCTGGATGGAAATCCTGTTAAAAGGTTTATTTTAAAAGGTAAACGTCCGATTTACTTTGGTGTAGATGAAGAGACATTCACACTTTATGGTGTTATTCCAGATGGTAATCCAGAAGATCATTTACTGGTTTATAAACTAAAAGGACTTTCATGATATGTTCCGTATTCTTTATTTAGTATTGACTTTAGGGATGTTTTTCTATATTTGTTGTGCAGATTGTAAGCTAAGATTTTCGTTGCCATTATACATGTTTATGCTTGAGAGTAGGAAATATAAAAGTTTTGGCATGGTAATAATATTGAATACTTCAGACCAAAAAGCAACAGAAAGACTTCTTACAGGATTACGTTTTCGACATATTATACTGTTTAAATAATTAGCGGTTTATTCCTTTGATTATGAGTCAACTACAAAAAGTGTTTGTTAACGAGAATTAATGCCCTACAGATATTCCTTAGAGGGGGGTGAAATCAATGGACTTTTTAAAAGTGACTCATTATTAATATGCTATATCATTATGTAAGAAAAGGACACCAATTGAAGCATAAAATGAAAATACTTCGTTCACTTTACGAGAATTACATCATCAAGATTTGTGGTATACTGCTTGCTTATATGTTCACATTTAAGATGCCATGATTTGTCGTTTGTTCCTTGGACTGCAACTTTCACGGTATTATGTCCGTTCTTTCTGTTAATGGCATCAATTGCAGCATTCAGACGTGCCTGTTTGCCTCTGTCTATAGAGTCGAAAAGATTAGTCTGTATGGCTGCATCAGAAGTTATATTCCATACTATTACACCCGCTTTCTTGTACAGGAATGTAGTACCGTCATTACCCCATTCCAAACGTAATAAATATGTGGCTGTGCTTATAATCTCCTGCAAGTCGTTGGTTGGTACGTTAAAGTGTACTGTTTTATTGATACATTTATGGGATACATCCGTTCTGAATCTGCTTGTATAAGCAAAGACTGTTATTTCTGAACAGCAACTCCTTTGTTCTTTCAGCTTTCTGACACATTCAGCTGCAAAATTGGCAACAGCTTCCTCCACTTTATTTATATCAGAAATACCTTCGCCGGAAAAACTTCTGCTTGTACAGATACTCTTTTTGAGTGGCAGTTCTTCTATGCTGATACAACTTTCTCCTTGAAGCTCTTTCCAGGTACGTACCCCTGTAACAGACAAAAGTTTTCTTACAAAGCTTTCACTCCTTTGAGTCAGATCCCAGGCGGTATTTATTCCATGATACCGTAATTTCTCAAGATTTCTTCTTCCGATTCCCCACACATCCGAAATATCAAACCCCTTCAGAGCCTTTATTCTTTTATCTTCGGTATCTATAAGGCATACTCCACCATATCCTTTATATTTCTTGCCGTATTTGCTTGCTACTTTGGCTAAAGTCTTGGTAGGCGCTATTCCCATTGTTACAGGAATACCTGTTCCTTTAGTCACTGTTCTTACTATTTTCTTTCCGTAATCAATGAGTTTTTCGCCTTCACCAAAGCCACTTAAGTCAAGAAAGGCTTCATCTATGGAGTATTGTGTAAAATCGGGCGTAAATTCCGAAAGAAGATACATTACCCTCCGGCTCATATCTCCGTAGAGATTATAGTTGGAACTGAAAATAGCAACATTATTTTTCTCGAGGATATCTTTAATCTGATAAAGAGGTGTTCCCATCTTTATACCCATGGCCTTTACTTCGTTACTTCTGGCTATGACACATCCATCGTTGTTGGATAATACCACAACGGGCTTATCACGCAAAAGTGGATTGAAAACCCTTTCGCATGAACAATAAAAGTTATTGCAGTCTACTAAAGCAAAAAGTTTGTTGCCCATATTTTTATCCTTTCAGAAATAATAGATTAATGCTTAAGCTTGATACCTTATGCCTGATATCTTATGCCTGATAATTAATACTATAAACTTTATACTTGATGTTTGATTCTTAAACTTTAAAACTTTAGACTTTAAAACTAAAACTTAAAACTTTAAATTTAAAATTTTAAACTGTCTGTTTAAGTAGTAAATGCCGGTGATAGAAGTTTGTATATTCCCTCACCGGCATTTTAAATCTTCATTTTAAATTAAGATTTAAATTCTCATCCTAAATTTTCAATGTCTTAAAGTCTTTTATACTTTATATTCAAAATTATTCCCAATTTTCTGCGAATCATCTTTTCAGAAGCCCTATCTTGAGGTTAAGCTTGAAATAATATACTCCGTTTTCACGTTCCAGATAACCGTATTTATCTTTTTCTGTAGATCCTTTTTCAAGTCTTGTGTTTTTGAAAAGAAAATCGGCGAAAGTCTGTCTGAACGCTTTCTGGTAGCACAGAACTTCTCCTTCACCAGTAACAAACAAGAAACCGCAAATGGCAGATTCTGTACCGTTATACATCTTTGCAGGTCGCATACCCAAAGCTAAAGCAAGGAGGAATTCCTTTATTTTATACTCGTAATATCCGTGTTTGTTGATAAGTTCGTCTTTTATTTTCAAAGGATTTATTTTCTTTATTTCCTCTGCAAGCTCCGATACTTTTGTTATTCCGTCGAGCCACATCAGACGAGTCATTTCGGCAAGCATTCTTGCCAGATGTAAATCAAGCATTGCCAGATTGCTTCTGAAAATCTTGTCGGCTACATCATTATATTTGAGAACACCGCCAAGACGTTCTATCATGAGCATTCTGCTTATAACATCGTCTTCTTCTCCTTCGGCATTGATTTTATTTATGGTAGGAGTTGCAAACTTAATGCCGGTTTGTTCGAACTTGAAATTGGCTGTACGTCCGCCATCAAGTAAAGGAAACATTGTTCCTCCAAGGCGAGAACGGACACAGAAACCTGTGAGCGGTGCATTTACACTGTAGAATGCCACAGAAAAGTCGGTACGGTCGTCTGTATTTGATTCCAAATCAAATATAGCTACTTCGTCGAGGAATTCTTCTACGCCATCGGGCGAGGTGACATCGTTTTCGCGACTTCCCTTTATAGCCTGAAGTATAAGTTGAGATACAGTATCGAAGTCCTCACGCGGAACTTTCTTGTCCATGTTTTCACCAACAATGTGTATCCACTCATCCTCAATAATATATTGGCGAGTGCCATCATGTTCCTCACGCTGCACCATTGCTACAGGGATGCAGTGATCTTCATTACGTTTTACATCAGGAGTACCTGCAAATACATAGCCATCGGCCAGGAGACGAAAGAATGTGTAAAGTTCGCTCCATTCTCTTTTTGTTGCTTCAAATGCCATAATAATATTATTATTTTGTCTGCAAAGATAATAGATTTTAGTTAACTTTGCAGTAATGAAACTGATATTCTATTCGGCCGACTTGAGTACAGAACTTGAGCTGCCACTTGCAGAGCAAAGTATTAGAGCCGGATTTCCAAGTCCGGCACAGGATTATCTTACCGATTCTATTGACTTGAACCGTGAACTTATACGTCATCCCGCCACAACATTCTATGCACGGGCCGTAGGCGACTCAATGAAGGACTGTGGTATAGACGACGGAGACCTTCTTGTAATTGACAAGTCCATTGAACCGGAAGACGGTGATATTGTAGTAGCCTTTATAGATGGTGAGTTTACCCTTAAAAGGGTTAAGACTGATGTCTCCGGAAATTGTCTTTGGCTTATGCCAGCCAATGAAGAGTATCCTCCAATAAAAGTAACTGAGGATAATAATTTTCTTGTGTGGGGAGTGCTTACCTACAACATTAAGAGGCAGTTGAGAAAATGGAAGTAAATATCCTGAGAACCTGGAAACAGATATCTTTATTCATCATATTGAATTTCAGATATGTGTGCTTTCGCTCTTAATCATATCAGCCTGTATTATATTGAAAAAATTATAAACAGCAAGAGTAAAACTCTCTTGTATAAACCCAATAATTGCAGCCATGAATCAAAGAATATTGCCCGTAGGATTCTTTTTTGTATTGCTTTTATCATCATTGTTTTCATTACATCACAGTTATTGTTCTGCCAGAGATATTATTCAAGAAGATCTGACTCAGGCACTCGCTTCAGTAGTTGACGATATAAAAGAAGACCTTGTGAAGCAGGACACTATAAAGGCATACAGAAAACTTCAACTGTCGTCTGATACGAATATGACAATTGTTTTGTCGGATAAAAGATTCTGCGCCCGTTTAAAAAACAAGAATCTCAGAGACAAGTCTTTTTTAACATTAAGCATTGTGGATGAAATATATAAGGATACCCGACTCGGAAATAATGTCATTTCGGGCGATACACTGTTTGTTGAAAGCAAGGTTTCGGGTGAGATATTTGCCTTAAGAGGATATTCCAGACTTTCAGTGGCGAGTGTCTTGCTTATTTCAGACCAAAGAATTTCCTGTACACTTGCTTTTATGGCAGTTTTATGGCTTGCTTTATATATTCTGTTTTTCAGGAAAAAATATTCTCCGGAAAAATTACATGTATTTCCGGATGGCACAGTTTCTGTTAATGCCATTCCCGACAATTCCGGGTTGAGTTACTCTGAAATCCATCATTCATTTATGGGAAAGGATAACACTCCTATACATCTTACCCCTATGCAGGAACAGCTGATAACCATGTTCTGGAATTCACCTACGCACACACTCTCAAAAGAGGAGATATGTTCTGCTCTTTGGCCCAAGAAAGATAATGCTAACGAAACTCTTTATACATTGATAAAAAGACTTAAACCTGTGATAGAAGATAATACCAATATGAAGATAACTTCCGACAGAGGTAAAAGCTATTCCTTGGTTGTCAGAGAGTTATCTGATGCTGGCACATTTGTCAGTTAAATGTCAGTCTTGTTTTTAAGCCCTTCTGTACTCTGCATCATATATTTGTTTCAAAATTTAAATGCAGAGACAAATGGAAAATATCAGAACTAAAATTGCTGTTTTACTTGTATTAAGTAATATTGGCTGTGTGAGGTACGCATACTCGCAGGAAATTAATCAGACCGTAACATTAAATGAAGTTGAGATTAAGGCTGCCCGTGTAATCCGGAAAGATAATGGGGTAGTAGTCTTTCCTACGAGCGAACAGAAGAAGTCGTCAAATTCGGGATTCAGCATATTGCAGAAACTTTATCTGCCTAATATAAGGATAGACGATATTTCAAGTACCGTAACAGCTATAGACAACAGGGGAAATGTGCAGTTGCGAATAGACGGCATAATAGCAGGCAAACCTGATATGCTTGCTCTCAATCCTGAATCAATTGTTAAGGTAGAGTTTATTGATGCTCCGGGAGTGCGATACGGAAATGATGTAGCATATCTTATAAATATCATAACAAAGCGTCCCGATAGTGGATACAGCTTTGGTACAGATTTAAAGCAGACTATTACTGCAAAAAACGGTAGTTATTCTATTTTTGGCAAATGGAATGCCGGCAAAAGTGAATTTTCGCTGAATTATGGCTTTGGGTATAAGGATTTCGACGGCAACAGGATGGAAGAGACAGCCGACTATAGTCTTTCGGACGGTTCTGTGTACAGTATATGCAGGAATGATGTTTCTTCTTTAAGCAAATATCTTAACCATAATATCAAACTTATATATAATCTGGCAGATTCGGCCAATTATGTTTTTCAAGCTTCTCTTTCGGGTGATTTTAATGATACACCCGATAACTTCAACCGTAAGAGTATTAAAGACGGTACAGATGAGTATATAGCTACAGATATGACAGACAGCAAGAGTGGCAGTCCGGTCCTTGACTTGTATTTCTCGAAGAATCTGCCGGATAATCAGTCTCTTACTGTTAATGCTGTAGGAACATACATAAACACTTCCTCACACGAAAGCTATAATGAAGGGACAGAGTACGCATATGGAGTAAGCGGAAATACATATTCAGTACTTGGAGAAGGTGTGTATGAAAATAAACTCAGTCCGTTTACCCTATCGGCAGGCGTAAACTTTAAATATAAATATACTGATAATGAATACAGTGACGATGTTATATCGGTAAACCGCATGCGCAACGGCAGATTATATCTTTTTTCCGACATAAGAGGCTCGATAGACCGTTTCAGCTATACCGCAGGGGTAGGAGTAAGCTATACAGGTTACCGTCAGGGAGATAATGATTATAAATATTGGGCTTTTTGTCCAAAGATTTTTTTCGGTTACAGATTGAATGACAATATCCAGCTCTCATACAATTTCAGTATAAAAGACCGTTTCTCGAGAATTGCCATGATAAGTGATGTCATGATTCGTAACAACAGTATGGAGTGGACTAAAGGAAGTCCAGGACTTAAGCCGTCGAATGATATTGAGAATACATTAAAGTTGGCATATAATAGGCCTCGAATACAGTCGTTTGTACAAGGATACTACAAGGCATGTATACATCCTAATATGGCTCTTTATGAAAGGACAGACGATAACAAGTTTGTTTACACTCAGACCAACCAGAAGAGTATAAGTGTAATACAGGCATCTGCCTATCTCAATTACTGGATTATTCCGCAGAAACTTTCTCTGGCGGCATATGGTGGCTTGTTCAGATGCTTTAATTTCGGAGACAATTATACCCATTGTTATACATCGTATTTTATAACCGGAAGTATAGATGCATATTTGGGAGATTTTACCATTTCGGCATATGCGGATAATG
>JAXEBI010000151.1:0-3460 GCA_034094155.1 Phocaeicola sp. | reverse complement strand
AACTTTTGGCTTCCCTTGTCGGAATTGTGTCTGCCTTTATCTTCGGTTCAAAGATACTACTTTGTTTTCAAATACGCAAATCATTGAAAATAAATATTCTACGGTTAGTGCAAGGTGCAAGTATATATCTATATATAGCTTGCACCTTGCACTAAATTGTGTCAAAACAAACATATTATTTAAATCAGAATAGTTTTTCTGTTTATAAAATCATTTATTATAAATATTAAAGCAAGAATAGAAAAATATATAAATTATTTCCACCGTAACTTTGCCTTTAAATAAAAAAAAGGATAAATTGAAAGATTATAGAATATATGAACCTGCAGTAAATAAAGCAATTGACTACATTCTAGAAAATCTACGTGAACAATTAGATTTAAAGAGTGTGGCAAATGCCGTTAATATATCCCCTTTTCATTTTCATAGAATCTTTCTTAGAGTAAAAAATGAAACTCTTTTCACGTTTATACAACGTACACGTATAGAAAAGGCTAAACAGTTAATTCTATTAAGAGAAGACTTATTTCTACATGAAATCGCTTATGAATGTGGTTTCTCATCTCAATCATTATTTATTAAAGTCTTTCGCAAATATTATAAAATGACACCATATCAATATAAAAAAAACAATAAAAACAATATCAAATGATACATTTAGATTTAACAGGAACCCATTATGAAATGGGTAGAAAGCTTGGTTCTTTTTTCAAAGAGCAAAATATAATGTTTCCAATCAAACTAAATAAATGGCTAGAAATAAGAGGAATAGAAAGTTTAAGACTTTTAGAAAAATATATGCCAGATGTTGCAGCTGAAATACAGGGCATAACAGACGTTATAGGTTATGATTACAATATATTTGGTGCTTGGATGATGTCTATGGGATGTTATTTAACACTTCACAAAAATCAAAATATAGAAATTAGAGGCTGCACAGCACTATGTTTTACCAATAACAACAAAATATTTTACGGCCGTGATAACGATCTTCCTCCGTATTTAAAAGAGAGCAGCAAAAGTATATATTATCGTCCAGATGGTAAAATGAATTTTTTGATGAATACTTCATCTTTTACAAACGGGGAAGAAGGAATTAACGAAAGTGGCCTTGTAGTAGCTATGACATTTGTAGCTCCACATAAAACTGAAATCATGGTAGGTATAAACTCTGTATTTATAGTACGTTATATTTTAGAGAATTGTACAAATGTAAAACAAGGAATTGAAATGTTATATAGATTACCTATTGCTTCAAGTTGTAACATATTATTAGCCGATAAGACAAATGAAATGGTTGTAGTAGAATGTTCTCCTACAGAAATTAATATTAGATATCCTGAGGTAAATTGTAACGGAGAAAAATTTATTGTGACTGTGAATCATTTTACCTCATCAAAAATGAGAAAATATGACAGGAGTAATCAAAATGTGTATTCTTCTAAAATAAGATATGAAACAGCGTATAATGCTCTTTTAGAAAGAAATTATGAAGATGCCATTTCATTTGCAAAAGATATTTTAATGGGAAAATTTGGTTTTATGTGCCAATATAAAAACGTAAAATTCGAGACCGTTTGGTCAACCATATTCGATATAGTTGACTTTAAAATGTTTCTGTCTAACGGTAATCCTCAATATCAACAATATCAAGAATATAATTTAACATTTTAATAAATCAACATCATACTAAAATAGCATATTAATTCTATATTGTTCATTCTCATAAAATTAGTGGTCTAAAAATTACCTACTCTTGGTGGACAACAAGATAATTTAAAACTATGTTACTTTTTCAAGTTCAAGTTGAATAAAATAATAATGATTTAAGATAAAGGTATGAAAGAATTGATTAATAATATCTTATCGGAAATAGAAACAGATGTCGCAGTTGTTGATCTTAACGGATATGATATTATTGAAGCATCTCTTTCAATGGTACTTCGTTTACAAGATGTTCTAACTGATTTGAGAAACCAATTACAAACCTATGTGTTTTCCTCAAAAGAGGAAGAGATATACTTTTTTAAAAATCAGAAACCGGAATTATTAGGGCGGTTGTTGTATTTCTACAAAATATATCGTATAGAAACACAATGTCCGACAGGAAGTAATGAAGTTATAAGGCTATATATCAACAAGGAACTTGATGGCTTGACCTATTTTTTTAACCGTAATTTGGACTTTTATCAATATTATCGTTCTCATTCAACAATTCATGATGAACACTATTTTTTACGTGGTAAAACAGACATTCGTTTATGTACCGATAGTGCGCAATTTGACAAAGACCCTAATTTTTCGACAGGTTATGATTATAAAGTTGCCAAAATACTCGCCAATGAAATGTTGCGTATTTATCTAAACAAGAAGTTGCAGAAACTCGAAAACGAAAGTTATATAGAGAAACAGCAATATAGTATCAATTCAAAAACACCTGTTCGCTTTACGGGGAAGAAAGCTGCACTAATAGAACTTGGCTATGCTTTGGTTTCTTCCGGCGACATCAATCATGGAAATATTGAAATTAAGGAGTTCATGAATTTCCTTAGTTCTATGTTCAATATAGATTTGGGCGGTTATTATGATGCGTATGTCGCCATGAAAGAACGAAAAGACCAGACTGCTTACTTGAATTTGCTGGCAGAAAAACTATCCAAACGAATGAGAGAAGATGACAATAAGAGATAATCATCTGATATTCTTATCTATAAAATACCGTGTTCATACCGACACGGTATTTTTATTTTCATCTTGTTTTGTTCTCAAAACTAGCTTGCGATTTACTTCTTTAAGCTGAAATCTCATTAAAAACAGTCCTAAAATACACTAAAAATATTTTTACCATGACGGTATAAACCATGACTTTTTATCTTTACCATATCCCGAACTTTGCGGCAAACCAATAAGTTAGCAATATGGATGTGATTACGATTGAATCAAAAGCCTATAAGGAGATAGTGGCTAAGATAGATGTGATAGCCAATTATGTATTTTCACAGGAGGACACGAAAAACGAGGATGAAATCTGGGTGGACAGTTACGAGGTCTGCACATTTCTTCAAATCAGCGACCGAACATTGCAACGTTTGCGTGCAAAAGGTGTAGTCGCTTTTTCTAACATTGGAGGACGGTGTTATTACAAGATAGGCGAACTGAAACGTCTGCTGGAAGAACGGCTGATAAAGAGCAATGACGAATGTATGCGTAACCTGATAACCAATCATGAATTGTATGCTAAGGAAAGAAGAAATACTAAGCAGGACAAATAACGGTTTGTCGGTGTTCAAACACTACCTGCCCGGCAACTGGCGCATCGGTAGAAACTTTCTCAATCCGTTGTATGAAGACAGCAAGGCTTCCTGCAACATCTACTTCGACCGCCATAGCGATATGTACAAGATGAAAGACTTCGGCAACGACAATTACAGCGGCGACTGCTTTTTCCTCGTGGGGCAAC
>JAXEBI010000150.1:0-4150 GCA_034094155.1 Phocaeicola sp. | reverse complement strand
AAGATGTCTATGCCATTGTAGGTTATTTCGTAAATGAGGAGGACATACCAATGTATAACAATAGATTTCTGCCTACTCTGATTCATGAATTTAACCATTCTTTCATCAATCATTATTTGGATGAAAGTAAATATCCGGAACATGTAAAACAAATGAAAACAGCAGCTAATGTTCTGTATATGAACTCACAAGTTAGTATGTCACAACAAGCCTATGGTAGTTGGCAGACAATGATAAATGAATCACTTGTTCGTGCAGCTGTTATCTGTTATATGCTTGATAATGAATTTAATACAGAAGATATAAGAAATGTTCTGTTAGAACAGATACAACGTAATTTTAGATGGATGCCCGAACTGGTTAGCCTGCTGAGAAAATACGAAAAGGAAAAATCAAAGTATGGGAAATTTGAAAATTTCTATCCTAAAATTATAGATTTCTTTAAAGACTACGCTAAAAGTGAGAATAAAAGATTTGATATACTAAAATAAATGACATAACTGATTTAACATATCATTTCAAAGTTGTAATAGTAAATTCAAAACTATAAACTATAAAATCAAGGTAATATGAAAACAAAGAATTTATTTGGGGTATTAATGATATTACTATTTACATTATCTTTTATAAGTTGTGATAAAGAAGATGATGAAGGCAGAAAAATAACTGACTACAAAGAGTATGTTTTAACTGTTGCATCGGAAATGAAACCTGGTGTAATGTGGTCAGAAGGGAATAATTATCTTAAAGAAGTGTATCCAGTAAAAAAAGAAAATACTGAAGACTGGGAAGCCATGGGGTATATTGATGGATTTAAATTTGAAAAGGGATATGAATATAAAATAAAAGTAAGTGAAACAAGTTATTTGGATCACAGCATGGGGCAACCTGCATGGACAGAGTATGATTTGCTTGATGTACTGTCAAAAGAAGAAAAAAAATCAGAAAATCTGCCGTTGCATTTTATACCTGAATGGTTTTATGAAGAGCATGTTTTACCTGAGTATAAATATGTTGTTGAAGCTGATAAGAAAGAAGTTGTTGAAACAGATCTGAAAGAGAACTCCATTATACCTTTAGATTATCATTATTTGATGTACAGAGGTGGGGATGCTTTACTCAGATGGATTGCAATAAAAGATGATAAAAACACACTGGGGTCGTGTATAATAAAAAGCGAAAACAAAGATTCTGGAAAAATGCCAGAATCCTATAAATTACTACCTCTGGAAGGGAATGTTAACGGATCTATGATGGGGTGGTCATTCTTAGATGAAGAAGGTAACGAAACAAACTATCCTTCGTTTGACGTATTTGTAGGTCATTCAGCCAAACCAAAAACTTTCAATCCAGCCCCCAATACAGTGTATTTATATAAAGATCTTACTGAATACTATAAGAATAAATATCCCGAAGTTGGAGTAAAAGCGGTTGTGGTTTCTTATACTGTTAGTATCAACTAAAATATAACATCAGTCTGTGTAACTTGTCGGTGGTATCGCAAGACTACAAAGAAGAATATTTGTATGGATAAATCACAGTGAAAATGTGCCGTATGCATGACAAACAGGAAACAATAGGAAAAATAAAAGTAAAAACAGAAATATAAACTATTAAAATCCGTTGGCGGAATAGATTTATTTTGTTATGAAGAAAATTATTTATATTATTATTTTAGGTTGTACCTATTCATGTACCAGTAGTGAGAAACATTCAGATGGAATAGAAGATATATTTGTTTCGTTGGAAGACAAAAATCTCACTATTGACAAACCGGCTTTTGAAACATTCGATTATGTAAAACTTGAAATGACCTCTGAATCCGTAATAGGCGATGTATCAAAAGTAGTGATAGGCAATGAAAGGATTTATGTCTTGTCTCTAATAGATCCGCGGATATTTATATTTTCATTGGATGGGAAATACATGAACAGCCTCAAAAGAGGCAATGGACCGGGAGAAGTTCTTTTTGTCAGTGATTTTGAGTATAGAAACAATAATCTGTATGTTCTTGATAACTATAGAAGTATCAAACAGTATGACTCTGATGGTAATTATATAGCAGAGAAATATAAACTTGACAGTCCGTATTTTTCTTTTACTCAAGTAGATGATGATTGTTTGTGGCTGTTTGATTCCAATATAAATGGAAAAAGCAATCATTTTCTGTATTATCAATCTGAAACAGATAGTGTTGATGGTATCAGTAAACCAAATTCAATAAAAGGAAAACCGTTTTTATACTATAACTTTTATAATAACGGTATTGTTTCCTTACCTGTTTGCGATACAATTTATTCACTTAAGGCTGATAAACTTAATCCGGAGTATGTGGTCCATTTCAAAGGTAGAAACTTCTTTGAGATGATTTCTGAGAAAAAAGAGATGTCAGATGATGAATTCGGGAAAATAAATAGGGATAAAACAATTTACCGTTGGATTAAGGATGTTACACCATATAAGTCGGGTATATACTTTGCTTTCAACTATGATAAGACTTATTTTGTAAAGCATGAAAACAGTATGACTGAAATATATACACGATTTGTGGAAGGTTTGCCTGATATTAATGTGGCAGCAGTAGGTTATACAGATAATCAGATAGTATATTCTTTATCTTCCATGAATCTGTTGGAATATAAAGACAATAACGACATACCCGATGATGATAAGTTGAAATCATTGTATTCCAGTATTCAGAATGAGGAGGACAATCCATATCTGATTTTGGTTCCTACGAAATAAAAAATATCAATTCCCTGGTAAATGATATGTAATATAGATAAAACAAATAACTTATGAGAAAGACAAACATTTGAAAATCTGCGAAGCTAAATCATCTGCAATACAAATTAATTCTACAACTTTGCTTTTGGTGATTATGGCAATTATTACTCGTAATTCTTGTAATTTAACATTATAAAGATACAATATTTTTCACTAATCATTAAATTTACTGAAGTATTGTAAGAATCTATCAACCCAGTCTCTATGTCTGAATTTACACAGGGACTAAAAAATATATGACTATGATGAAAAAAATATTTTATGGTTTATTTTTAACTCTGTTTTTGACAAACTGTGCATCAGAAAGAAAACCTGATGTTGAAAGGGTAAACACTGTAGAGTGTTCGGTAATTACTGACAGTATATTCTCCAGTATGCCTGGTTCCATCTTTGCAATAAATGGATATGTATATTGGGAGGATGCAATGGGAACTGAAAACTTCATTCACGTAGTGGATGTAAAGTCCGGTAATGAAATATGTAGTTTTGGCAACGTGGGTGATGGACCTGATGAGTTTGCCTATTCTCTCGCATCAGTATCTCCTTCGGGCAACTTCTTTTTGAACGATCCGGTAAAAGGCATGGAACATTTATATACAATAGACGGTTCCGGTTCATATAGTATGACAACTGATAGATATGGGAAGAATACAAGTATTACAAATCTGGTACATCTGGATGATGAGACAGTAGTGAATCTTACGCCAGGAGCAGAAAGTCTTTTCTGTATAAATTCCGGAGAAAAGACTGAGACAGGTGGTAAATTTCCTTTTACGGAAAAATATGAAAATGCCTATGATTTGTATCAGGGTAAATTAGCATACAATCCGGAGTATAACCTGTTGGTATACAGTTGTATGGGACTACCTTATATTGCCACCTATTCGTGGAAAAACGGAAAACTATCATTGGAAAATGAAATTATTGGAGAAATAGAAGGCAGTTCACAGAACGGTAAGCTTATAATAGACAAGGATGATCCGGTGGGCGGTGCAATGGAGCTTGCATTGACACGAAACTATATAGTGACATTAGACAGGGATGTAGAAGTTGAGGGGGAGAAACCTGAAAGTAAATTACTTCGCGATTTTTCCACACTGCCACATTCTCTCTATGTTTATGATTATGATTTGAGTCTTTTAAAAATAATCAACACAGAATATTGCATTTTGCGTATATGTGGAGATACAAGGACAGATGAGATTTATGCCATTGTAGTGAATCCTGAATTTTCTTTGATGAAGATAAACATATCATCATTAAATAATCATTGAAATTATCATGAGCTATAATAAGAAAACTGAATATGGTTAAAGATATTTAGCATATTTATACGTTTACTATCGGAAAAATATGATTTATG
>JAXEBI010000149.1:0-31935 GCA_034094155.1 Phocaeicola sp. | reverse complement strand
CTGTAATTTATCTGAAATGAGATATTTCCTTAAGTATATAGACAAGAGGCTTGCATCTCCGCTTATTCCGGATGAACTTTGGGAAGAGGCCCGAAAGGCAACTTTTTCCATGTATGATGGCAGTAGGAGTTTGGTGTATGTAAGACGATGTATTGAGGTTTTTGAAAAAATCAACCGTACAAGATACTTTACAGATTTTAAAGAGTTCGTTTTTGAATCATCAATTGAGGACTTTTGTGAAATAGCGGATTCCGGTTTAGACACTTCTGCATCAGAAACGGTTTCTGGGGTTATGAAAAATGAAATAACTGTATCAACTATTCATAAGGCTAAGGGGCGGGAGTTTGATAATGTATATATGCTTGTTGCTGATGGCTATATAAAGGATGCACATCTTATGCGCCGTTATTATGTAGGAATTACCAGAGCTAAAAACAGACTTTATATTCACACAAATGGGGATAATTTTAGTGTTTGCCGGAACTTGCAGAATTCAATGAAGGCCGACAGAATTATTTATGATTCTCAACAATATTCCATGCCAGACGAGATAGTTCTGCAATTGTCGCATAAGGATGTTTATCTCGGCTTTTTTAAAGAACTTAAGCGTGAAGTCCTTTCTTTAAGAAGCGGAGACTGTTTGCGATATGATAATTATATCTTTTATAACACCATAACAGGCAAAAAAGTAGCTAAACTTTCTTTGGGTATGCAGGAAAAGTTGTCGGAATGGGAAAAGCGTGGATATAAAGTGAATTCTGCTTTTGTAAGATTCATTGTTGCATGGAAGCCTAAGGATGCATCTGAAGAGGAAGCAGAAATAGCTGTTCTGCTCCCTGATCTGTTCCTTCTGAAAGAAGGTAATTCCTGATAATTATTACTTCACTATTACCCCCAAAGCCATTAATATCATCAATCAATTATATGATATATATGATATTTTGAAGTTCAGGTTAATGAAGTAAATATAATATATTCCAACATGCATTTTATACCATATCTTCTCCGGTGTGAATTACCGGTACACGAACAGTTTTGTGGAATGGTATGAATCTTGATACTATAGCTATTACAAGCGTTATGGCAAAGAGCCAACCAAGAATATGTTTAAGTGCCAGAAGAGTGGATTGCTGCTGGAGGATACTGTAAAGAGTATTGGTGGCAAGTTGTCCGGCTTCATCTATACCGTGCCCCTGGGCAAGACTGCTGCTGAGAGTAGAAGCATAGCGGGAAGCACTGAGAGGATCGGTTGCTGTAATGTTCTCCGACAGTTGGACCATATACCTTTGCTGCAGCCTGTAAAGTGCATTGTTGTAGAAAGCGGCAGCTATTACAGGAGTTAGTACCGAACGGAACGTAATGAGAAAAAAAGCATTCGATAGCAGATATTTTGGCGGCAGGTCTTCTACGGCAAACAGAGCAAAGGCAATGATGAGGGTAAGCATGCCTAAGCCTCGCAGAAACAATGGAAGATATAACATCTCGTAAGTGCTGTCGGGAGAGATACCAAAATACAGTGCCCCGAAAAAGAATGCAAAGCACGACATTCCTCCCGCTATAAGGAAGCGGAAACGCCAGCGCTGCCAGCGGAACCACCAGAAGCATATAACCGCACCAACAATATATCCGGGCAGTAACCATATATAAAGAGTATAGCTGTGTGTACTGTCTACCTTAAGAATCGTGGTCAGATAGCTGGTAAGCAGACTGGTGGAGGTACTGAAAAACATTATCAGCATCATGTAAAAATAACCGAGTATAGCTTTCCACTGAAACAGAGGCTTCAGACTTACATAAGGTTTATTTGCATGAAACTGCTCCCAGATAAATATGGCAAGAAGCAGTGGCGCAATGGCTATATAAAAGCAGATGCGCGGAGATGCCATCCAGTCGAGTGTCTTGCCGTAGGTAATAACATATATCAGCATAAGCAGACTGGTGGATACAATGAGCATTTCGCGCAGATGCAGTTCCGATACTGAAATTTTCTTGGAAGGCCGGTCGTGACGGAAGAATACAATTACTGCAAGAATGGCTATCAGAAGAAGAATCATCATGAAATAATACATATATTTCCAGTCGTAGTGATATGCAAGCAACGCTGTTACCACCATCGACAACTGTCCGCCACCGAAAACCAAAGGGTAGAAGTAAGCGTAGAACTCGCTTCTTACATCGTTCGGACTGAATATGAATTTAATTCTGCGGATAATCCATAGCATAATGAAACCTTTCAGAAAGCCTATTATGAAGCTGAATGTGATGAGTAAATCGATATTACTCTGGCGGGCACATATCCAGCTCAGAAACAGCTGAAGGGTTAGGTCGGCCAGAAGAAGTGACTTGCTGGAAAAAGCGTTCAGGATTTTGGGCACTATGGGATAAGATACAGCCATACCGGCCGAAGCTGCATAATAGCCTATGGTAATATCTTCGGTATATACTCCCAAGGTATTTGAAACTTCTACCATACTGCCTGTATAAGTACCGTTGAGCATGGCTATTGGCATCATGATAAGAAAAACTGTTATCACTCCAATTATGTCGGGCACCCATTTTCTTACAGGTATCTCCAGTTCTTTTGCTGTTTTCATCTTCTCTTTAATGCTTCTGTTTCAACCATCATACCTGCACGGAGCTGGTCCATGTATTTTATGCTTAAACTGTCTATGTCTATGCGTACAGGGATGCGCTGCTGCACCTTTACGAAATTTCCTGCCGAGTTGTCTGTAGGAACAAGTGAATATTTGGAACCTGTAGCCTCAGATATGGCTGTGACATGGCCGTGAAGAACTTTTCCGGGTAGTCCGTCGACTTTTATCCTTACAGGCTGGCCAATGTATATGTTGGCAATCTGAGTTTCCCTGTAGTTGGCTGTAATCCATTTTCCGGATTGCCGTACTATATAAGATAAGGTTTGTCCGGCACTGACGTACTGTCCCGGTTCGAGAGTACGTCTGCCCATATATCCGCTATATGGAGCGGTAACTACGGTATACGAGAGATTCAGATTGGCAAGGTCGAGCGCTGCCTCTGCTCTAAGAATATTTGCTTTTACGCTTACCTGCTTCTTGCTCGTTTCATCGAATTGCGAATGAGCGGCATCAATCTGTCTCAACAAAGCCTTATATCTTGCCTGCGCTGCTTCGAAATTCGCCTTAGCTACGTCATACTGCTGCTGCGGAACAGATTCTTCCTTAAGAAGACGTTCATATCGGTTGAAATCCTGTTCGGCTTGCCATAGTTTGGCTTTAGCTTCGGCCAGATTAGCCTCCTGTTCGGCAATTTTGGTATGCGAAGTCTGTATACCCGATGATAATACATCGCGTGAGCCTTGAGCATCGAGAAGTGAAGCCTGTGCTTCCTTCTGCTTAATCAGATATTCATGATTGTCGAGTATGACGAGTGTATCTCCCTGCTTCACGTACTGGTGCTCTTTGAAACGTACTTCCTGTATATATCCGGCCACACGGATATTTACCGGTGCTACATACTGGTCGATAAAAGCATCATTTGTGATTTCATAATTAATATAGCGCCAGAAATAATTCCCGGTCCATATAAGGCCGGAAGCTGCAATAAGCAGACAAACAATGTTTAATACTATATTCCGTCGTCTCTTGTTTTTCAGACGCTGATATTTAATACGTAGTGCTGACATGATTTATTGAAATTTTAGTTTATAATCGTTTCCCGGTATCTTTATGCTTATATTATCTCCCTTGTCTCTTTTATGATCTTATGCCCTTTAATGTATTTTTGTTATTTTATGTTCTTTTGTTCTTATGTCTTACAAATTTTGCAACTTATACAAATTTTGCAACTTATATTCTTATGTCTTGTACATCTTTTACATTATTGTATCTCTTGCGTCTTCTTACAATTATGTTTACAGTTTACCTATGGCGCGTTGTAGTTCATAGAAAGTGTAAACTACACGTGTACGTGCTGTAGTAAGCTGAAGTTCGACATTAAGACGAAGGTTATCTGCATCGAGGAGGTCGGTAAGTATAGCCAGTTGGTTACGATATCTGTTGTTCATTATTCTGAAATTCTCTTCAGCCTGTCTGACCGACAACTGTAGAGCCTCAACTCTGTTTATAGCCTCCTGGTGCTTTATCAGAGCTTGCTGTACGTTGGTCCTGATATACTGTTTTTGCTGTTCCTGAGCATTTTGCCCGAGCATTACTCCCAACTTTGCTTCATTTATCCGGTGCTTGCTTTGGTAGAGCGATGACAGTGAGTAACTGAACGACAGACCAATATTCCAGTTGTTATTATACATATCGGCTAAAGTGCGCGACACAGGTCTGGCTAAAGTATTGGATGCAGTTATTGATAATTTAGGAAGCAACTCTGCACGTGCTATCCGGATATTGTTTTGTGCCAGTTCTGTTTGTTTCTGAAGAAGTAACATAGAAGGGTCGGAATCAAAAGCGTCCTGAATATAACCGATATATTCGCCAGTCTGAAAGTCCTCTTCCAGTAAAGTCGTGTCGGGCACGATGATCAGGTTTTCATCTTTACCGAGCAGTATGTCAAGATGTTGCGAAACCAGCCTGATATTGTTTTGTGTTTCAGTCATCGAAAGCCTGTTGTTTGTGAGCTGCATCTCACTTCTCAGAACGTCATTGTTTGTTATAAGGCCTTCCTCCTTCATCCGGCATATATCTTTAAGCCTTCTTTCCGATTCTTCGATATTTCTACCAAGCACCTTACACTGTTTGTACAGACTGAACAAGTTAAGATATTGTTCAAGAAGCGACAACTTTAAATCAGCTTTTCCTACATTGGTATGCAGCATGGCTATTTCTTTTTCGATATCTGCCTTCCTGATAGCATATTTAATGCGTCCGCCTTCATAAATAGGTTGTCGGAAATCTATGCTGTAATTTTGTTGCCAGTCGGGTGTCTCCGGTTTTGTAGGATGAGCAAGTCCTCTTTCGAATACAACAGGCTGCCCTAATACACCGCCTTTAAGTCCCACTTCGATATCCGGATATTGAGCCATTCTTGCAGTACCGGCCTTTTCGGATGCTATTTGTTCCTGAAGACGCATAGCTGCCAACTGCAAATTGCTTTCCACTCCCAAATCAAAAAGATTTTTCAGATTGAGATGAAGCGAGTCCGACTGTGCATTTATGCTTTGGCATGAAATCAGGCATACACCGGTACATGTTAATAATTTTTTAATAAGATTCAATAGCATTTTGCAATTCTTTAAGTATTTCTTCAGCGAGTTGAAGTTTTTCTTTTCCAAGCTTTTCCTCCAGTTTCATGTAATAATCCTTCAGAATAGGAGCAATCCATTGATGGAATTTCTCACCCTCATCTGTGAGGTAAACCAACTTGTTGCGACGGTCGTTTGTGCATTCTTTCCGGCATACATATCCTTTACGTTCCAGATTATTCATGAGATTGGTCAGACAGGCCTTATCTTTGGCGGTACGTTCGGCTAAGGTCTGCTGACTTATTCCTTGTTCGCTCCAAAGGCAACTCATAATCTGAAGCATCTCAAAAGTAATGCCTGCATTGTTTTTTTTCAAAAGCCGTTGCATTGCCTGTCTTGATGCCATACGGGTACGGATAAGTTGCAGGATACAAGATCTTGACGGATTGTTTTCAGTTAGATTGTTCTCAATTATATCCATGAGTCTGAATTTTATCTGGTTATCTGATTATCTGGTTATCTGATTTATTTGATATATTTGATATATCTGATTTTTTGAAAATATTATCAATTAGTTAGTCTTGCACGTTTTCTTTTGCAAAGGTAAGACATTTTATTAAATTAGTAAAACGTTTGACTAATTTCAGGGTGAATACTTACTCTATTTTACATTATTTATACTATTAAAGGCTTGACTTGTATGTGTTGAGATATAATTTTCAGGTCTTTTGTTTGATTTTTAATTTGTATTTCAATTGCGTTTAATTTAAATTACCTTTAAAAAAAGTTGCTTTTGGGATAATTGAATGTATAAACAGTTATTTTTGTGTGTGTTTTGTTGTGATGGAATTATATTGTACCTTATTTTATGGCATTTTATTTTTATCACATTCTTATTTTATTTATATTGATATAGTTAGTATTATTTTGGGAGAAAGGTATGAAAGATAATATAAAGGAAACCGGAAATCTTAAAACAGGTAATATCGAAACAAATAGTTTTGAGACTATGAGTACAGATATTGGTAGTACAGATCTTGGAGGAACAGAGCCTGGAAGAACCGAAACAAGTAAAAATGTAATAAGCAGAACTGAGACAAGTAGAACTGAAACAAGACGGAAGGCAACATTTCCCGTAGTAGGGATGAGTTGTGCATCTTGCGCTGCCAGAATAAGCAAGGTCCTTAATGCCTTGCAAGGAGTTTATGAAGCAAATGTAAATTATGCTTCAGCTTCTGTATTGGTAATTTATAATCCGCTGGAGTGTTCATCCGAATCACTTAAGTTGGCAGTTCAGAAAGCCGGATACGATTTGCTTACCGATACCGGAAACGATAGTCCTTCTGTTGAATCTAAATTCGAAGAGGATTATAAGAAACTGAAGAAACAGGCAGTGTTGTCAGTGCTGTTATCTGTGCCGATAATACTGTTAAGTATGTTTTTTATGGATATTCCAAATGTGAAATATGTGATTTGGATTTTGTCTTCTATAGTCGTGTTTGGCTTCGGACGACGCTTTTATGTTAATACATGGCGTCAGATGAAACATTTTTCGGCCAATATGGATACTCTTGTAGCCAACAGTACCGGAATAGCATACCTCTTCAGTCTTTTCAATCTGTTCTTTCCCGATTTCTGGCTTTCGAGAGGTATAGAACCACATATATACTTCGAATCATCAAGTGTAATAATAGCTTTCATCCTGTTGGGACGGTTGCTTGAGGCCAGGGCAAAGCATAAGACATCGGGTGCTATAAAGAAACTGATAGGTCTTCAGCCAAAAACAGTAACTTTGTTTACAGAAAACGGCGAAAAGACAGTTACTGTAGAAGAGACAACCCCCGGTGATATAATTATGGTCAGGCCGGGAGAGAGAATTGCTGTTGACGGTGTTGTGGTTTATGGAGAATCTTATGTAGACGAAAGCATGCTTACGGGCGAACCTGTTCCTACATACAAGAAACCAGGTGAAAATGTCTTTGCCGGTTCCATCAATCAGAAAGGAGCCTTCCGCTTTAAGGCGAGCAGGACAGGTCAAGATACAATGCTGGCACAGATAATACGTATGGTTCAGGATGCACAGGGAAGCAAGGCTCCGGTACAGAATCTTGTAGACAGAATTTCTGGAGTTTTTGTGCCTGTAATACTATGTCTTTCTGTTCTGGTATTCGTATTATGGTGGGCATTCGCACCTGTTTCCGGATTTGAGTATGGTATTCTTGCTATGATTACAGTTCTTATTATAGCATGCCCTTGCGCTTTGGGACTTGCCACACCGACAGCTCTCATAGTTGGCATAGGCAAGGGTGCGGAAAACGGAATACTTGTCAAAGACGCAACAAGCCTCGAAGTGGCGAGGTCGGTAGATATTGTTGTTCTTGATAAGACCGGAACCATAACCGAAGGCCGCCCTGAAGTTACGGATGAGCTATGGCTGGAAGGCAACTGTCAGTCTGCCGGGCTTATTACAAATCAAAGCGTACTAACCACTCGAAGTTTACTAACTACTCAAAACGTACTAACAAATCAAAGCATTCTGTACAGTCTTGAGTCATTGTCAGAACATCCGCTGGCAGACGCTATTACAGAAGGAATCAAGAAAAATTCCGGAATAAGTAAGATTCCGGTTGAAAGTTTCGAGAATATTCCGGGAAAAGGGGTAAAAGGTATTGTTGGCGGAAACACATATTATGCCGGAAATTCAGATCTTCTGAAGAATAATAACATCGTAATCAGTGATATTCTACAGAAAAAGGCGGAAAAATGGCTTATGGAAGCTAAAACCTTAGTATGGTTTTCTGATTCTGTTAATGCGATAGCAGTAATTGCGTTATCGGATAAAATTAAAGAGACATCAGCTAAGGCCATATCACTGCTCAATGACATGAAGATAGATGTGTATATGCAAACCGGTGATAATGAGGAAGCAGCAAGGTCTGTAGCCGAAAAGACCGGAATAAAGCACTATCAGTCGAGAGTGTTGCCACAGGACAAAGCTATGTTTATCAAGCGTCTTCAGTCGGAAGGTCACAAGGTTGCCATGGTAGGCGACGGAATTAACGACAGTGCAGCTTTGGCTCAAGCCGATTTGAGTATTGCTATAGGCAAAGGAAGTGATATCGCCATTGATACAGCTATGGTGACCATTCTCTCTTCCGATCTTACCAAGATAGCAGAAGCCATAAAATTGTCGCACTTTACCATACGTACAATACGTGAGAATCTGTTCTGGGCTTTCATTTATAATGCTATAGCCATACCAGTGGCCGCCGGAGTCCTGTATCCGTTTTATGGTTTTTTGCTTAACCCTATGATTGGCGGTGCCGCTATGGCATTCAGCAGTGTAAGTGTGGTAATGAACAGCCTTCGCCTGAAACGGAAAAATATCGGGAGTGATTCACGCCGGACAGGAGATAAATCAGAGCAAATAAATAATTCTAACATAATACACAATCCTAACATAATTCACAATTCTAATATAATTCACAATACTAACAAAACCGATAAATGTATGGAATATAAGTTTAAAGTAGAAGGTATGATGTGCAAGCACTGCTGTGCACATGTTGAAAAGGCATTAAACAGTATTGAAGGTGTAAAGGCAACAGTAACACTTGATCCGCCTGTAGCAGTAATTGAAAGTAGTCACGAACTTGATATCAAGGAAATACAGAGTGTTATTTCTGAAAATGCCGGTGACTATATAATCAGCGAACTTTAATAAACAGATAATGTGAATGGTTCGACTACGGAGCAAGCGAATAATGTAAATAGTCTGGCATTGTAAATAGTTTAGCAATGAAATAAACTGACAATGAAATAAACTGACACTGGAAAATCTGTACTGGAATAATCTGCAATGGAATGAATTGATAAAGAAAATTGGTTGAAGCGGAATTACTGTTCCGCTTCAAAATAAATCATTCTTTTGGTCATGCCACCGTCTATAACAATATTTGCCCCATTTATAAAATCATTTTCAGGAGCTGATAAGAACATTACCATTCTTGCGATATCCTCCGGCTTACCAACTCTGCCGGAAGGATGTTGCTTATGGTCAAGCTCCGACAGACTATCATAATCGCAACACTCTATCCAACCTGGGCTTATTGCATTTACGGTAATAGGAGTGTCCGACAGAGATACACACAATGTATTAGTCAATGAAACTATACCACCCTTTGAAGCACCGTAAGCTTCCCATCCGGCCTCATTCTGATTCCATCTCGTAGATGCTATGTTGATGATCCTTCCATAGTTCAAGCCTTTGTTAGCCTCGATGAATTCCTTGCAACACAGGAAACTTCCTTTCAGATTTGTATCAATAACCTTGCTGAATTCTTCTGGAGTTATTTCAAAAACTGATTTTGAAAATTTGCTTATTGCACCGTTATTCACAAGTATGTGTACGCCGCCAAACTCTTTTTGGGCATAGTCGAATACTTTTTTTATGTCATCATGACTGCACAGGTCGGCTTTTATAAAGTGTATATTGTCTCTGTTGTTTTTATTTTCAGTGCTTGTTGTATAGCCTTCAGACATTGCCTGTTTATCAAAATCTTCCAAGTCAACAGCAATGACTATATATCCTTTTTCAGCAAACATTTCGGTTATGATTTTTCCGATTCCACCCGCTGCTCCTGTTACTATTACTATATCTTTTTCCATATCCTAAATCTTTGAAGTTATTATTTTTTTATATTTTCTTTCATTAAAAACCTGTATACCAGTATAAAGTGTTATTTCTTATGCTATGCAAATTTATTATAAACACACATAAAATACAAAAATATGATTTTTGAAATAGGGGTTTTTCCTATAATCTGCGTTATTCTTAAAAATAATTATAAAAGTATGGCAATTCTGTGAAATAGTATGGTAAAATTGTAAGATAGTATAGTTATAGTGAATTGTAATATAATGATATCGTATCTGATAATAGAATATTTGTATCTATGAAAAGAATATTAAGATTATTAAGGCCGATGATTTTTACTGTTGTAAGTCTTAATGCTATGTTTTGTAATGCAAAAGAGAAGTCGGATGATGAAGAATCATACAAATGGGAGGGTAATCTGACCGGTGATCTGAATACAAATGGATGGGGCCTCTCGGTAGGTTTCAACTGGATGCCGTTTACTTATGTAGGTATAGGTGCTTCTATTGGCTTCGATTCTGAAATAGTGGAAATCTCTGATTGGGGAAGAGATTATTCTGATCCTAATTATGTAAATGATTATTGTGCAAGGTTTATATTCAAGCCTTCATTATTATTACGCACTCCATCACTGCTGAATGTGAAGTCACAGGACTTGAACTTGCATCTGTTTGCTTCCCCAGGAGTGATAATGTCACCTTATCCTTCGGGTTCTAAAAATTCAGGATGGTTATATTGGACAGGTTCGACAGGTATTACAGCAATATTAGACCGCCTGGTATTTTCGTTAGGTTACAGTTGTTCTGATTATAGTCTGATAGACGGAAATCCGCGTACGCATCATAGCTACGGTTACGTACATAAAACCAGCGATTATGTACATAAAGCCAACGGTTACGTACATAAAGCCAACGATTACGTACATAAAGCCAACGATTACGGTACAGGTAAAAAACACTTAACACATTCTGTCTTCTTATCTTTTGGATTCAAGTTCTGATTGATGGTTAATGGTTTTCATTTTAAGAATTATATTTATGATTGTTTCTGTTTATTACTTGATGGCTACCGAGAAAATATCAAATGATGATTGCAGTTTCTATAATGTAAAATAAAATGCTATAATACTATTAAATGCTATAAAACTATTAATTTATAATTAAAAATATTATCCGATGGAAAGTTCCTTGCGAAAACAATTTTTGGAAAACATGTTTTTTGTAAATTTGTAGAAAAGGGCATAGGTGTTTTATACTCTTTTGGCGTTATAGTATTGAATAAAAAGTTATAACTTTAAAATAGGGAAAATTTTATGATGATGTTTAAGGCTACATTGGCTGTATGCTTGCTTTTGTTATCTGGCAATGCAATGGCACAGAGAAACACTGAGATAGTAGAAACTGCATCCCGGCAAGCGGATAATGAGAAAATGATTCTTAAGCGTAAGGTTGCTATTGGGCGTTTTTCGAATGAGACACAATATGCAAAGGGTATCTTTTATGATCGTGAAAATGATCCTATGGGCAAACAGGCGTTGGACATTCTGTCTTCTAAATTGGCTGCTTCAGGAAAATTCCTTTTACTTGAGAGGAATGACATAGCCGACTTGCTGAAAGAAAACAGTATTAATGGTGAAGAGATGTCGGCTGTTGGTGCTGATTATATGATTATAGGCTCCATAACTGAATACGGAAGGAAGAATACCGGAAAAAATAAGGTTTTCTCTTCTGAGAAGACACAAACTGTAGAGGCTGCAGTTGCAATCAGACTGGTAGACGTATCTACAGGACTGATAATATATTCCGACGAAGCTAAGGGAGCGGCTGAGATAACTACAAAAACAACTTTGGGCTTGGGCGGACAGGCTTCTTTCGATGCGACCTTGAGCGATAAAGCCATATCGGAGGCCATCGGGCAGTTAGTGGAAAATATCATAAATAAATGTACGGATTCTCCATGGAAAACATATTTTATTTCGTATGAACCAGATGCTGTGCTGATAGCCGGAGGTGCAAGTCAAGGAATAGAAGAAGGTATGGAGTTTTCTATCAAGAGTAAGGGAAAGAAAGTTAAAAATCCTCAGACTGGTATAATGATAACATTGCCGGGAAAAGAGGTGGGTAAAGTGAAAGTAATTTCTACAGGTGGCGATACTCCTGAAACAGAGTATTCTTTTGTAGAAGTTAGTGGTACTACCGAAATTAATCCGGAAAACATGGGTGATTATATTATTGAAGAAATATAGTTTTGATTGTAATTTATTTATACAAAAAAACGACTTGAATATGAAAAGAACAATCTTTGGAATGATTTGTATATTTACATTACCGCTTCTTTTTTCGGGATGTAAAGCACCTGTTGCCCAACAGAGTGGAAAAGATGATATTGCTTATCTTCTTTTTGTAAGTCCGAATAAATATGCCGGTAAAGAAGTGACAGTGGTAATGGATGATAAGGAACCGTTTACTGCTGTGGTAGTTAAGGAAAAACACTCAAAAAGAAAAGGTACACAATATGGAGTGAAGACTGGTCCAAGAAGCATTAAGGTAACAAGTGAAGGTAAGGTGCTGTATGAAAAGAAAATATTCGTTTCTACCCAGGAAGTCAAGCAAATAACTCTGCCATAATACCAAAAAACGAGGAATAATATTGGAGTCATGAAGAAAAGAAAATCAATATGTACTTCTGCTATACTTTTGTTTATATTGTTTTGTATGTCATCATGCTATACATCAGACAGACTGTATTCATGGCATAATTACGAGGATATTACATACAGGTATAATAAGACTCATGCAGAAGAACTTAAGGCCAGTGTGCTGGAAGAATATCAAACAATAATTGAATATCAGAGAGGTATCCGTGGAAAAGTTCCGCCAGGTATGTATGCCGAATATGGTTATATGCTTTACCGTACAGGAAAACAGGAAGAAGGTTTGAATTTTCTTAAAGAGGAGATAAAACTGTATCCTGAATCTGAAAAATATATTTCCCGTATAATTAAACAATTAGAGAAAAATGAGAATAATGAAAACTCTACTGAACAGAACCCTACTGAGCAGAATTCAGGAGAACAGAAGTCTCAAGGACATAATTCTGAAAGCTGAAAGAATCTTCCGGAACAGAATTCTGCAGAACAAAATTCAGCAAAACAGAACCCCGCAAAACAGAACAGTTTATGATAGATTCTTTAATAACAGATTCTTACTTTCTAATCATATAAAGAATGCATCTTTTCTGTTTGTAATATTGTTTGTATCTGTTTTTATTTCTTCGTGTACTTCTCCTAAAACATTATGTCAGCAGTATCCTAAGATGTATGAGGAAAAACCGTTGTCTATAGCAATAATGCCACCTATCAACCAGACTACACATGTAGAAGCTAAAGATATCTTTTATACAACCTTGTATGTACCTTTATGTGAAAAGGGGTATTATGTATTTTCGCCTAATCTTACAATGGAAATGTTTCAGCAGGAAAGTGCATACGATGCAGAAATGTTTCTTGAAGGTAGTCTGACTCCTTTCAGAGATGTATTAGGGGCTGATGCGGTAATGTTTACCATCATTAAAGACTGGCAAAGGGCCAACATTAGTGGAATGATTTCCGTGCAGATAGAGTATATCCTACGTTCTACAAAATCAGGAGATATATTATACAGCAGGGAAGGAAAAATTACCTTAGATACAAGTCTCGACAGTGGAACAGGAGGATGGGGTATTCTTGTAGATTTGGTTGCTACGGCTATAAATACAGCAGCCACAGATAAGGTGGTTGCCGGCAGAAAATGCAATGTACTTGTTTTGTCGGATATGCCGTGCGGGAAATATTCTCCAGATTATGGTAAGGATATGAATAATCCTGCAGGTGAAAAATTCGTTAAGGCAACAATAGAATAAATATCGAATTAGAATATAAAATACCGTTTGTCGGGGACTGCTCCAACAGTTTCTGTTGTGGTAAATAATTTAATACCGCTGGTATGGTATGTATCTACATTGCCATGCCAGCGGTATTTATTATATATGCGGTGTTAGTTATTTCTACCCATTATAACTATTCATTATATACATTTATTATGTACACTTTCTGTATATTCTCTGTACATTTACCTCTTTTACCTTATCGTTTTGTAACGGTAATCATGAATGTAACTGCCACAATAGCGATTGAGATTCCTACAATGATGTTTGTAGTGAGAGGCTCGCCAAACATCATTGTACCTACAATAATGGCTGTAATAGGCTCGAATACCCCTAGTACAGAAGCTTTGGTTGCACCGATATTGCGTGATGCAATGGCCAGAGTAGCCGTAGATACAATAGTAGGCAGCAAGGCAAGTCCTATAAGGTTAAGCCAATCCATTCCGGTTGTAATTCCGGCAGTTAAAGCTGTATCTGAAAAGATGATTTTTCCGATGAATACTATTGCTCCTACCATAAGGGCGTAAAAAGTGAGCAAAGAATTTGAAATTCCAGCAATGACCTTGCTTCGGTTGATTATAACTATAAACAGAGCATAAACCAATGCAGAAGCTATAGAAAGTAGTACCCCAATCGGATTGATTGTCTGTGAACCGTCACTTTGTGTCATAATGAGTACGCCGCCAAATGTTGCTGCTATGGCCAGCCATACCGGCCATGAGGGAACAACTTTCAGAAATACCATGATTATGGCTACAAGTACCGGATAAAGGAATACCAGTGTAGTAGCGAGTCCTGAGGCAATATATTCATATGCATCGAAAAGGAATACACTGCTTGAGGTATAAAGTAATCCGAGTACAAATAAAACGCCGACCTGCTTCCCTGAGATACGGAAACTCTGTCTGCTGATTAGCAGGAATAGTCCCAAAAGCAGAACTGCAAATGAGTAGCGGAAGAAAAGTATGGATTCTGTCGCAGCACCGTTTTTCATTAATGGAACTGCGAATAGAGGATTTAATCCGTAAGTAATACCTGTAATAATTCCGGCCGGATAACCTATAATAGCATTTTTGCTTAGTTTTTTCATGTGTGTGGTATATTATTTTTATATTATTAGAATATTATTATGTTGAAGGTGTCATACTTGGATTTTGGTATGACACCTGTTAATGTAATATTTTTTCTGTATTCTCTTTTATGCAATCTTTTGTATCATTTTTCATCTTTCGTTTTTCATTTTTCATTTTTTATCTTTCATCTTTCATTTTTCATCTTTCATTTTTCATCTTTCATTTCTTATGTATCATCTTTCTGAAAGATGAGGCTATATTAGCAATGAAGTCCCATTTCGTAAGCTTCATTCAGTTTGCTGCGGCCATTGATGTCACCTGGACCTGCAACTCCTCCACAGAAAAGTGTTCCGGCCATACGACTTTTTGGGAAACATTCAATCCAACCCATAAGACCATTTTCTGCACGTGATGGAACTTCTGGCTCATCTTCAGCTGCTACAGTAAGCATATAAACATCCCTGAACTGATAGCCCATGGTGTACATTGCATTCATGCGGTCGATAAGTACTTTCATCTGTCCGCTCATTTCATAATAATAAATAGGTGTGGCCCATACCACCACATCTGCATGAAGTACCTTCTGCATAATACTGTCAACATCATCATTTATTACACACTTGCCCAACTTCTGGCATGCCAGACATCCTCGGCAAAAGCGGATATCCTTTCCGATGAGTGAGATTTTTTCTACTTCGTGACCTGCTTCAAGGGCACCTTCCATAAACTTGTCAGCGAGTTTGTCGCTGTTCGAATTTGTACGTAAACTGGTTGAAATTACAATTACTTTTTTCATGTTATCTTTCCATTTAAATCCAAACGAAGTTGGATAATTCATTATTAATAAACTTGTTTTATTTGTTTCTTTATTTGTTTTTTTTATTGGTTTCTTCTGAAAATCTGTGCTGCTATACTACCCGAAAAATTGTGCCATACAGAGAACATTGCACCAGGTACAGCCGCCATGGGAAACATTGCGAAATGAGTGGAAGCGAGTGAAGTGGCAAGTCCGGAGTTCTGCATTCCGACTTCGATGGCGATGGCCGACCTTCTGGATGGTTCACTTCCTGTGAGAGCCGACAGCCCGTAGCCTAAAACCAGTCCGAGAACATTGTGAAGAATCACTGCTATAGCTACTATTAGGCTACATGCAAGTATGCTCGACGAGTTGTGTGCTACTATAATGCCTATTATGAACGCTATAGACAATGTTGAAATCATAGGAAGTAACGGTATTATACGGTGTGTGGTTCGTTTGAAGTAGTGATTTGCGGCAAGTCCCAATACAATAGGAAGTATAACTACCTGTACGATACTTAGAAACATACTTACAATATCCACTTCAACCGACTCTCCTGCGAGCAACCATACAAGTGCAGGAGTGATAATAGGAGCCAGCAGTGTAGATACTCCTGTCATTGCCACACTCAGAGCTACATCACCTTTGGCTAAATAACAGATGACATTGCTTGCCGTACCTCCCGGACAACATCCTACCAGAATTACTCCAAGGGAGAGTTCTTCAGGCAGTGACAATATTTTGCAGAGCAGCCATGCCAGTGAAGGCATAATTAAGAATTGCGCGATTTCGCCTATGAGAATATCTTTAGGGCGTTGCAATACCGGCCGGAAGTCTGACGGGCTGAGTGTCAGTCCCATACCGAACATTACGACTCCCAGCATAGGAGTGATTGAAGAAGTGTCCATCCATACAAATGATGATGGAAAAAATAGCGCAACAGCGGTTACCAGAACCACTATTAGGGTGATATGCGCAGCAATCCATGCTGATATGTTGATGATTTTATTTTTCATTGCAGTATTATCTTGGTTTGCTTGTAGTATTATACATCATTTACTTGTATATATTATACATCATTTGCTTGTAGTATTATACATCATTTGCTTGTATATTTTATACATGAATAAGCCTTTTCTCAAATTGCCTGCAAAGCTACAAAAAATAGCTCTAATCTTATCCTATATGTGCATAAAGTATTATTAAAGGTGTTTATGTTGCTTTCTTATGAATGTTATGAATATATCTTATTTATCTTATTTGTATTTTTTACTATTTTTGCGATATAATACTTTAATGGCATAATACACATTATTGTCATAATTTTATATTGCTATAATTTATTCAGAATTATATATTTTATTTTTTATCTATGGACTATACCTCTCTTGAATCTCCGAAAAAAATAATGGCCGACAATTCATATGAATGGAAAAACAACTTGAAATGCAGAATTTCCAAAACTGATGTGATTTACTATGCACAGGCATTGCATAATGATGAACATGGAATTTCCAGTTTATATGATGCCCTGCTTACATCAGTTGACGAGCGTGTTTCATATAATGCTGCATGGATATTGTCACATCTGTCAAAAGCCGATAAGGAGATGTATTTAACTGCATATTATGACAGTCTTGTCAATTTGTCTATGTCGCCCGAATTGAGTATCCGCCGCGGACTGATACTTTCTATTCTTGTAGATATGTCAGTAGGTGACAACCCCAGAACAGATTTGCTTGATTATTGCTTAAATGGCATGCTTGACAAGAAGGAAAGCGACAGCACCCGTTCTGTGATGATAAAGCTATCTGCAAGAATGTGCAAACCTTATCCCGAATTAAAGAATGAACTGATGGCAAACCTCGAATTCTTGTCGCAGGATATGAAACCGAGCATATCATCTGCAAGCAGGAATGCCATGAAATATTTAAAATAATATTCAAGTAAAGATATTTTATGGAAATACCAAAAACTCACCCCATGGAGATTATAGATGCAAGAAACACTGACCGGACTTTTGAGCAGGAGAGAAATATATCCGACAATCAGTGTAATTCTACTAAAAAACAAAAGACACAGTTTCAGATTCGTAAACTTGAAGAACAAGATATTCAGGATATGCTGTCTTTGTTTTATTCTACAGTATTGAATGTAAATATCAGGGATTATACGCGGGAGGAAGTAGAAGACTGGGCCTCGTGTGGAGATAAACCTGAACGATGGAGAGAACTCATGACCGGCAATCTGTTTATCGGTGCATTCGACGGACATAATTGTCTTGCAGGGTTTTCATCGATGAATAAAGACGGTCATCTTCATTCTATGTTTGTACATAAAGATTGTCAGGGACAGGGTGTGGCAACACAGCTTCTGTCTGAGGTTGAGCAAATAGCCAGGCAATATGGAGTCAGTGAAATAACATCGGAAGTAAGTCTTACAGCAAGAACTTTTTTCGAAAAACATGGATATAAAATTGTTAGGATGCAGAAACAAAGAGCCAAAAAGCTTGAACTTACTAATTTTGCTATGCGTAAAATTCTTTAATCTTGGTGTGTAAGTATGAATATTGCTTAAATGAAAACAGACAGACAATATAAATATTTCGCCTGATAGGTTAAAAATGATATTTTTGCATATTGTATAAAATAGTATAAATCATTGTTTTGTTATAGATTATGACACCTCCTCCTATAGAGCAGTCAACCCGAGAAGAACGTCAGGCTTTTGTACTTGATGCCTGGAAATGCCTGCATGACTGTGAGTCGTGCGGTAAGTGCAGTATACTGAAAGGCAAAGATCCCGAAACTTTGTATGCCGATTATATTGATGGCCGTCGCAGCTATATAGATGTAACCCTTGATATAAGAAATAAAAACTATTCACGGTAGTAAAATACAGGATACTTAAAATTATGTATACCTTCAAATTGCAAAATATCTTTAATTTACATGTTTTGATTTCTGATATTTTAATCAATTTGTTTAGATAATGTTTCATCATGTGACAATATGTTTGCAAAAGAGTGTTTATGCTTGCTTTCCTGTTTGAGCAAAATGTGTAAAATACAATGATATGTTAATTATGTCAGATAAAAAACAATTCGTTTTATTAATCTTTTCTGGAGTAATTGTTAAAATGCTCTTTTGTGTTAACATATTGTCCTTTTAAAATGATTAGTCATTCCTATAAAAATAAAAGGATATTTTGTTCTGAATGTCGAATAACTATATAAAAATGTCCTGTAATTTTTTTCCAACGTTCAATTTATTGGTTTTATTCAGAGATTTTCTTAAGTTTTTGTTCCAGATGCAATAAATCTTTATGCATGTTACATGATGCAGAAAGGAAGATTCTATGAGTTAATATAACTTATATGTGTTTCTAATCAGTGTTTGGTTTTCCTTTCTGTCGCGAATATTGTTTTTTTAATATCATAAAGATATTATTTCATTCTTTGAAAATCTAAAATTCCTTATTCCTATTATTTATTTTGTGTTTTTTTCATTCTGAACTGTGTTGCAAAACATTTTGTTAAAATGATAATTATGTATCTAAGTAAAGTGTAGCAACTGTGGAAATATTATTATGCATTGAATTATTGATCAAAGATAGTGATGTAAGTTATAAGCTTATTGAGAGATTATAACAGAAAAAGAAGAATTGCATCAAATAATTAGAAATCTCTTTATAGAGAATCTCCATCAGAGCCTCCATCATATCCTACGTTTTTTCTGTCATAAGATACTCCAGAATCAATTTCTATATATAAAAAATCAATTTACCATAATCCCGAATACCCGTACTTTTGTATTTTTGTATGAAAAAGATTTACATATATCCTATATAAAAAATATAATTAATATGAGATATCCTATGAAAAATATTATTGCAGGTTTATTTATGCTGTTTTTATCGGGTTCAGATTGTTATGCTACTGCTACTGATGATGAATTAAAAGGAATAAGTTGGATTTCCGTAAAAGAAGAAAGTCAGCAACCCAACCAATGGCTTTGCTTTAGAAAGCAGATTTTCATAGATAATGATATTCCGGAGAATGTATACATGGATATTGCTGTTGATTCCAAGTATTGGCTCTGGATAAATAATGAACTGGTAGTTTTTGAGGGAGGATTAAAACGTGGACCTAACCCTGATGATACATACTATGATACTGTTGATATATCAGATTATCTTGTAGAAGGAGATAATATAATATCAATTTTGATGTGGTATTGGGGACGAGACGGATACTGCCATAAAAGTAGTGGAAAAAGCGGACTTTTGGCTAAAATCTCAATAAACGATAATAATGTAATCCATACAGACAGTTCCTGGAAAGTAAGAATTCATCCGGCTTTCGGAGAAACAGGAAATCCAAAGCCAAATTACAGACTTCCGGAGAGTAATGTAAGTTTTGATGCACGTAAGTCGCTTGGAAATTGGAAAGAGTATGATTATGATGATAGTAAATGGGAAGCTGCCTCAGAACTTGGAGAATATCCTTGCTCCCCTTGGAATAAATTGTATAAAAGACCTTTCCCTAACTGGAAAGATTCTGGCATAATAAAATATCAGAATCTTACAACAGAGAAGAAAGACGATACAACCTTGGTTATCGGTGTTCTGCCAAAAAATATTACTGTTACTCCATATATAAAGGTAAAGGCCGTAGCAGGTAAAACTATTGATATACGGAGTGATAATTATAAAGGTGGTAGTGAGTATAATGTAAGAGCGGAATATGTAACCCGCAGCGGAGTACAGGAGTTTGAGATTCCTAACTATATAAACGGGCATAAAATATTTTATACAATACCAGAGGGTGTAAAACTGCTAAAGGCCGGTTATAGAGAAACCCGTTTTAATACAGAAATTTTGGGTAGTTTCAGATGTAGTGACGACTTTTATAATAAACTATGGGAAAAATCGTTGAATACTATGAATCTGAATATGAGAGATGCAATTCAGGATCCAGACAGAGAAAGGTCGCAGTGGTGGGGAGACGCGGCTATTATATCGAATGAGATATATTATTCATGTGATACAAATGGACTGTCGGCTGTGAGAAAAGCAATTTTGAACCTTGTAGACTGGCAGAAAGAAGACGGAACATTATATTCTCCAGTTCCTTCGGGCTCATGGGATGGCGAGCTTCCTCTGCAAATGCTGGCTTCTGTCGGAAAATTTGGTTTTTGGAATTATTATAAGTATACAGCTGATTTGAATACTATAAGGTATATATATCCTAAAATAAAGAAATATTTGTCTTTATGGAA
Organism: Phocaeicola sp.; assembly: GCA_034094155.1. Taxonomy (GTDB): domain Bacteria; phylum Bacteroidota; class Bacteroidia; order Bacteroidales; family Bacteroidaceae; genus Phocaeicola. The sequence goes on along the minus strand of JAXEBI010000149.1, from coordinate 11,033 downwards.
TATTGACGAGAATGGTATTGTTAAACATAGAACCGGAGGATGGGACTGGGCCGACTGGGGAGATAATATCGATGTGGAAATACTTGATAATGCCTGGTATTGTCTGGCTTTAGAGGCAGCTATAAATATGGGAACACTTCTGGACGACAAGCAGTTTGTTGATTATTATACATCGCAGTTGAACCTTGTAAGAAATGCCTCTCAAAAGTTTTTCTGGAAAGGGAATTATTTCAGGTCGGATGATTATAAAGGCTTAACAGACGACCGTGCAAACGGTTTGGCTATTCTTGCGGGATTTACAACTAAGGAAATGGAAGAAAAAACTGTAAAATTTCTTACTGCAGATAGGATGGGAGCAAGTCCTTATATGGAGAAATATATCCTTGAAGCATTATTGTCTGGAGGATATGTACAAGAAGGATTGGACAGAATGAAACAGCGGTATACAAATATGGTAACCAGTCCGCTTACTACACTATGGGAAGATTGGGCAATTGGAGGCGCAGGCGGAGGAAGTATCAATCACGGATGGGCAGGTGGAGCCTTGTCGCTTCTGCCTCAATATGTTGGTGGTATATATCCATATGAGGCAGGATGGGAAACAATTATGATAAAACCTCAGTTGGGTGATTTGGAGTGGGTTGAGTGCGATGTTCCTATAAAAAACTCAGTATTGAATGTTAAGGTTAAAAATGATAAAAAGAAAGGAAAGTATGAAATAGAAGTATTTAATTCATCTAAAAACACATGCATTGTAGCTTTCCCAAAAGACAAAATAAAAGATTCGGAACTTATACTTAACGGTAAAGTTTTGTCATCAAGCGAAATACAGAATATAAAAGAAATGAATGGGGAGAAAATACTGGCAAATACATTAGTATATAAGACTGATGAAAAATACTTGTATTTCAAAACATCAGACACTGAGATAAGGATTTCTAATATGTGATAAAATCTGTAGTATATGTAGAATACGTACTCTTTAATGTTATGTGTATATTTGAGCTTGGCTGTTAATATTTGATATTGCTTAACGGTCAGGCTCAATATACTTTTTTACTCATAAAATAATTTTCTATATTCCGACGGCGACTGGTTGGTGTATTTCTTAAAAATTTTGATAAAATAAGCCACATCGTCATATCCCAATTTATAGACTATTTCTTTCACTTGCATGTGGGAGGAAGTAAGCATTTCTCTTGCTTTCTGAATTTTTATTTCCTGTATGTATTGGGAAGGAGTGACACGGGTATAGTCTTTGAAGATTTTTCTAAACCAGGAATAACTTAGATTAATTTCCTTTGCCACTTGTTCGGGAGTGATACCGTTCAGAAGATTTTCCTTTATTATAATTTTGGACTTGTTAATTATATCCTCAGTGGCGGGATCGGTGGATTTATTCTTCTCGTAATAATTGGTCATTGAAAGTATGAGATTTGTAATTCCGCTTAAATATTGTTGAAACCCTGGTTTTTCCTCATTCGCAACTTTTATGGCATCTTTGAATAGGTTCAGTATTTTATCGTGAATTCCAATATTGTAAATGTTTATATTTTGGGCAAATAGATTTTCCATGTATTCTTCCATGCGATTCACGTCAAATCCAATCCAATATTCCTCCCATCCTGTGTTTTTATTGGGCTTATAGCTGTGCCATGTATTAGGTGTTATGAGTATAATATCTCCTTCTTTGATATCAATAAAATTATCCTTGGAATAAAAGTACAGACCTTTTCCTTTGGCTATATACAGTAGAATGTATATGTTGAGAGTCCTTCCTTTTGACGGATTGAATAAAAATTCCTCTGGATGCCCTTCTTCCGGAGGGTATTTATTATAGTTATAACCAATGTTTTCTGTTCCAATAGTTTTAATAACAATACTGCTTTCTGTACTGTATTCTCCACTGATTATATATTTGAATTTTTTTTGTGTCATCCTCGGTTATGCGGAAATAGAACTTATGTTTTTCAGTTAATTATTATTGATTAAACGGTCTGTGGTATAATACACTACAAGAATATCTTCTTCCATGATTTAAGATGGACAGACGAATAATTTTTATGTATCCATTTATTCCAGAATTTTAAGTAGTCTTTCATAGATTTCTGCATCTTCCTTCAGAAAACAGCAAAGAATAACTTCGCCCTGGAATTTCCCGCTTTCCACGTGTTTTAGAATTGTATTTAGTGCTATCTTGGCTGCTTCTTCATGTGGGTAGTTATATACCCCTGTACTGATACATGGAAAAGCGATACTGGAAAGGTTGTTATTTTCTGCCAATGTCATAGCTGTATCATAGCATGATGCCAGTAGCCCAGCTTCATTGTTATTGCCACCATGCCAGACGGGACCTACTGTGTGTATAATCTTCTTGCATGGAAGTTTGTAGGCATCTGTCATTTTACTTTCTCCGGTACGGCAACCACCAAGTGTACGGCATTCTTCCAGAAGTTCTTTACCGGCTGCTCTATGAATGGCACCGTCAACACCACCTCCACCCAACAGACTGTTGTTGGCTGCATTTACTATTGCATCTACATTAAGACGTGTGATATCACCAATCATCACTTTTATTGTTTTAGTTGATTTTTTCATAAATAATTACATTTTTATGTTCCTATAATTGATTACAGACCAAAATCTGCCGTTTTGCTACTTTCTCATTACAAAACAAAGATACAAATAATAAGTAAAGTTCTTGTATGTTATTTCAATTATATGCAATTGAATTTCACTGGTGCATAAATTCATATCAGCAGGTTGACCCCGGTAATATTATGCGTTATACCCAATTTTGATATAAGCCTAAATAAAATGTTTTATAAAGAACTGTTGGCTTTAATCGGGAAAAAATAATATTATGATGAATACCTGAATATGATAATGCGTATTTTTGCGTGATTTATTTAGGTAGAATTTAAGTTAGAATTATAGATAGAATTATAGGTAAAATTTAAGGTAAAAAGAAAAACAATGGATGCTATCGTAACACAGATGATTATTCTGTTCATTCTTGTAATCATCGGCTATTTTCTGAATAAGAAAAGAATGATGGGTGCTGATTTCGACCGTAAACTTTCGGGACTGGTTATTAATGTGACATGTCCAAGTCTGATACTTTCGTCTGTAATGGGAGGTACACTTCCGGATAAGGAACTTATACTGCCTTTGCTTCTGGTGGGTTTTGCGACTTATGTGGTTCTCATTGGTCTTGCTTTTCTGCTGCCGAGATATATGCCGGTTAAGTTGTCCGACCGCGGTATTTACAGTTTTATGCTTGCCTTTGGTAATGTAGGCTTTATAGGATATCCTATAGTGGCATCAATCTTCGGACAGAGTGCAGTGTTCTATGCCAGTATTCTTAATTTCCCAAGTACGTTGCTTATCTTTGTATTCGGAACACTGTTTATAGCTGGGGGCCAGGGAAAAATGCAGTTTGACTGGCGTACACTTTATTGTCCGGCCATGATTGCATCATATCTCTCCATCCTTATAGTTGTATCAGGATGGATTCCGCCGCGTGTCATAAGTACTCCTTTCATTTTGCTTGGAAATATAACTGTACCCGCAGCCTTGCTCATTATCGGCTCGTCAATTGCACAGGTTCCTATCCGTCGCATGTTAGGTAATCCTGCTATCTATATGATGTCGGCTTTGCGTCTTATCATTGTACCGCTTCTTATTCTATATCTTTCGCATCTTTGCCGGGTAGATGAGACAATTGCTAATATTAATGTAGTGCTGTCGGCTATGCCTGTAGCTTCGTATGGTACTTTGTTCTGTATCCAGTATCAGAAAGGGGAGGTTATTATGGCAGAAGGTACTTTCCTCACAACTCTGCTTTCTGTAATCAGTATTCCTTTGCTGACTATGTTCCTCTAAGGTATTATTATTGCGTGAATAATGCAATTCTATATCAAAAACGTGCAAATAATCTTTCATTGTATATTAATTCTTCAATCTGTGGTGTGATATCTCTTCTATTAATAAATAAATCCTTTAAATAGGATATAATAAGGAGTTTTTTGACCTTTACAACCGATGTTTTAAATGCTATTTTTGCTTTAAAAAAGAATATTATGACAGAAAGAATTAACACTTATAATGATTTTAAAAGTAAAGAAGGTTGTATTATAGGTTCATCTCCATACTTTTGCATAACAGAAGAAAAATTGGACTTGTACAATAAAAGCATTTCTGTAGAACAGGATGGTGAGAATAACTATGAAAAGAATGAATTGATTGATTTCTTTATAATATCCATAACACCTTATTTGTGGAAGCAGATTGTCGATATTAAGAATGTGAAAATGGTAATTAACTATGGATTTGACAGAATTGCTTTGATAAATAAAGTTATGATAGGTGAGCATATACGACTTGTTGCAAGTGTGGAATCTGTAAAACAAATTCATGGCATAACAAAAGTCGTGGTAGGATTTACCCTTGAAATTAAGGAACGTAACTTAAAAGCTATGGATGGCAAAGCTATATTCCTTTATCATTTTAAGGAATGAGTCTCATGATTTTAAAACTGTTATTTATGGTTTTCTTATAACTAAAAATTAAATTCCGCAATGGATGAAGTAAATGAAGGATATAAATTCTGAAAATATTATGAGTTCTTGTACTGTTTGGGAGACATACCGGTAATTCTCTTGAAATATTTACCGAAGAATGTTTGTGTCGGGAAATTTAATTTATACGCGATTTCCTGTATACTTAAATCTGTATGTTTCAGCATAGTTTTGGCCTCAAGAATTACAGAATCTTCAATCCACTCCATTGCGGTTCTTCCAGTATATTCCTTTACTCTGCCAGAAAGATAGTTGGGAGTAAGGTTAAGTCTTTCTGCAAAAAACGACAGGGAATGTTTTGTTCCTTTATAAAGATTCAGTTCCTTTATGAAATCATCAAATACAATTTCACATCTTTCAGGAACTTTATGCTTGTATTCATTCTCTTTGAGCTTATTCACTAATATTTCATAGATTTTATACATAAAAGAAGTCACAATTCCTATTGTTATCTTATTTTTATAGTTGGTATCAGTCTGTAATATACTTTCTAATAAATAATAGTACTTCTCCAATATATGAATATCAGAGTATTCTAAAGGAAAAACCGGCAATGTCTTTGCTGCCATATAGAGGTTTATGAGGTCTTTTGTTTCAAAATGTATTTTTTGAATATATTCAGATGAAATGATAAAAGGATAAATAATGAGATTGTCACTCGATTTTATTTGAATAATGTTTTCAGGTACATGTAAGGCTATAGTTCCACTTTTCAGAACATATTTTTTGAGATTAATCTGAACCTCAGCCTCACCACTGACACAGAATATAGCTGCAAATGCATCCATTCTGCTTGGATGTTTGAACATGGAATCGTCAAATTTTATCTTTGCAGAAAGTAGGATGTCAGATTTTAACTTGTTCTTTGTTAAAGCTTTGTTTTCAAGTTCTTTTATTGAGATTGATTCTATTTCTTTCATATTCTATATCATTTGCAGGACAAATTTATTCAAAAAAAAACATCTTACAAATTAATCCTTTTAAAAGAACAATGTTACGCTGAGTATGACCTTTTTTTATACTTATTTATATCCGACATTTGCAAACACAAAAAAACATAAACAACAGAAAAATGAATAGTAAGTATTATTTTATTGCAGCTCTGACTGCTCCTTTTTTTCTGACTGGATGTCAGAAAAACATAAACAACGAATCGGTGGGTGATAAGGCAACGAAAGTCAAGGTTATACAAGCTTCAAGCAGAGGTTTGTCTGTAAGTAACAGATATTCGGGAACTGTAGAAGGAGCTACCGGATCTTCTTTAAGTTTCTCTGTGCCTGGAACTGTAAATAATGTATATGTAAAAAACGGTGATTATGTCAGGAAGGGGCAAATTATAGCTTCTATTGACACTATCTCTATTAAAAGTAGTTACAATGCAGCAAAAGCCGCTCTCGATCAGGCTCAGGATGCATATAACAGATTAAAACTTTTGCATGATGAGAAAAGCCTGGCCGACATAAAATGGGTTGATATACAAAGTAAACTGCAACAGGCCAGATCGATGGAAAAAATGGCAGAGAAAAATCTGAAGGACTGTTACTTGAAAGCTCCTTTCAGTGGTGTTATAGCAGAAAAGTCAATGGAAGTCGGACAGAATGTAGTTCCGGGAATACCTGTCGCTAAAATTGTTGCTGTGCAGCAGATAAAGGTTAATGTATCTGTTCCTGAATGTGATATTTCTGATATAAAGATAGGCGATAAGGCTATGTTGATTGTATCTGCAGTAGGTAACAGTTATTTAGAAGGCAGTGTAGTAGAAAGGGCGATTGTGGCCAACCCTCTGTCTCGTTCTTATGAAGTAAAAATTGCAGTTGACAATAAGGATAATCTGTTGCTGCCTGGTATGGTAACTGAAGTATGCATATTGGGCAAAACAGACAAAACAGGTATAATACTTCCTGCCAATGTGATTCAGATAGATGAGAAAAACAACAATTTTGTATGGATAAACAGTGATGGCAAGGCACGTAAGAGGATTGTAGATTGTGGTGAATATACATCCGAGGGGGTTATAATAAATGAAGGGATATCTAATGGTGACGAGATTATTATATCAGGTCAGCAAAAAGTATCGGATGGCTCTACAATAATAACATACTAAATTTATTCAATATAACTTGTATTAAAATGAATCAGAAAAAAAGAAATGCAGTAGAATGGGCAATGCATTATCGCCAGATTATTATTCTGGTGGTATGTTGTCTGGTAGCATTGGGAATATATAGCCTTCCGAAAATGCGCAAAAATGAATTCCCTGATTTTACTGTCCGTCAAGGACTTGTTGTAGCTGTAGCTCCGGGTAATACATCGGAAGAAATGATTGAACAGGTAACTAAACCGCTCGAAAACTATATTTTCAGTTACAAGGAAGTTAAAAAAGAAAAGAGCTTTTCAACAAATCGGGATGGAATTACCTACATTCAGGTAGAGCTGAATGATGATATAAACAATAAAGATGAGTTCTGGAGCAAATTCAAGCATGGAATCTCTAATTTTAAGATGCAACTTCCTTCAAATGTTCTTGCTGTACAGGTTCTTGATGATTTTGGTGATACTTCTGCACTGCTTATCACTATGGAAAGTACCGACAAGACATATAGGGAGTTGAAAGAGTATATCGACAATTTGCAGGATAAGCTCCGCACTATTAATAGTGTAGGCAGAATGAGTGTCTTTGGTATGCAGAAGGAACAGATTTCTGTGATATTAAACCATGAGAAACTGTCAAAGTATGCCCTTAACGACCAAATTGTTGCAGCAAAATTGTTTACAAAAGGATTTACTACAACTGGGGGCAGAATAAAAAATGATTCATATACGCAGCCTATTTATGTATCTGAATCCTTGAACACTGTTTACGATGTTAGGCAGATGATTGTATATTCTGATCCGGCTGGTCATAATATTCGTTTGAAAGATATAGCTGAAGTTAAGAAGGAATATGCCCCATTTGACAGTTATATTACTAACAACGGGAAGAAATGTGTCTTGCTCAGTGTTGAAATGAAAAAGGGACAAAATATTGTTAAAATGGGTGAGGAGGTAAATGAAGTCTTAAATGAATACAGTAAGCTTCTGCCGTCAGGTGTCAATATATTCAGAATAACTGACCAAAGTGTCGTGGTAGATGATAGCGTTAAGAATTTTTTACGCGAGCTTGTTATTGCTATTATTGCAGTTATAGTGGTAGTAATGTTATTGCTGCCTATGAAAGTTGCACTTGTTGCTGCTTCTACTATTCCTATAACAATATTTATTTCACTGGGTCTGTTTCATACATTTGGCATTGAACTGAATACTGTTACACTTGCAGCACTTATTGTTACATTGGGAATGATTGTAGATAATTCTATCGTAATTATAGACAGTTATCTCGAAAGATTGTCAGAGGGAATGTCGCGCTGGCATGCTTCAATAGACAGTACCGTTCATTTTTTCAAGTCTATCTTGTCTGCTACTCTTGCTATCAGTATAACTTTCTTTCCTTTTTTATTGATAACAGAAGGTCTCGTTCATGATTTCTTATTGAGTTTCCCATGGGCTATAACCTTGATTCTTGCCATATCATTGTTGGTTGCAGTTCTTTTGGTCCCGTTTATGCAGTTTTATTTTATTCGCAAGCCAATTATCAGAAAAGAGGGACAAGAGAAGTCGTTCTCTTTTCTTGATATACTTCAGAGATTTTATGATAAGCTGCTTGTTCTCTGCTTCAAGAATCCGAAGAGTGTATTACTTATAGGGGTAGTTTCTGTTATTGTAGGAGGCGTTATGCTGGCCTATCAGCCGCAAAGCATGCTTCCAACAGCCGACCGTAATCAGTTTGCTGTTGAGATATATTTACCCAGTGGTACTTCTGTAGAAAAAACTGCGATGGTAGCAGACAGTCTGGAACGTATGATTCGTAAAGATCCGAGAATAGTATCTGTAACTTCTTTTATAGGATGTAATTCTCCGAGATTTCACTCTTCATATGCACCACAGATTCCAGGCAGTAATTTCGCTCAATTTATTGTAAACACTACCGGTGTACATGAAACAGTAGAACTTTTGGACGAGATGACTCCCAAATATACTGATTATTTTCCTGAAGCAACCATTAAGTTCAAACAACTTCTTTACAGTCTGGCTGCAAGTCCGATAGAAGTCAGATTGAGCGGAGAAAATACAGATTCTCTGAAATTCTATGCCCGGATGATTGCTTCAAAGATGAAGATGATGCCTGAAATGCTTTATGTACGTACAGACAGGAATGAGCCTCTTGCTGGTACAGAGATAATTCTTAAAGAGGATGAAGCTTCGCGTCTTGGTATAAGCAATATGTCTCTTGAAACCACTCTGGCAATGAGATACGGAAAAGGACTTCCTCTTGCAGATATATGGGAAGGTGATTATAATATACCATTGGTAATAAAAAGTACCAAATCCGACAGCTCAGATAATTCCGACCTAATGAATGAACTGATACCTGTATATGGAGGTGTTGGTAATGTGCCTCTAAGGCAGGTAGCCGATATTGTTCCGGTATGGAAAGATGGTCAGATAGTACGCCGAAACGGAATAAATATTATAACAATATTGGGTGAGCCTGTGAGAGGATATAATACCTTGGCGGTAAATGAAAAAGTCGATAAATTGATTAAAGATCTGGATTTGCCATCAGGAATATCTGTCAAATATGGAGGAGAACTTGAAGAAAATAATGATAATATGCCAACCATCATGACTGCTCTGGTTATAGCTGCATTTATGATTTTCTTTATTCTGCTTACGCATTTTCATCGTGTAAACATTGCGTTGCTTATTTTTTGCAGTATGGGACTGTGTGTATTTGGTACGGCTATAGGGTTGAGGGTAATGGAACTTGATTTTGGAGTGACTTGTGTATTAGGAATAACCAGCCTTATGGGTATCATTGTCCGTAATGGTATAATAATGGTAGATTATGCAGAAGAGTTGAGAAAAAATGAAAAGCTGCATGTTAAGGAAGCTATTTTTCATTCGGCTTCACGACGTATGCGTCCGATATTTCTGACATCGGCTGCTGCTTCCATGGGAGTTATTCCTATGATTCTTGGTGGCAGCGGACTTTGGATGCCTATGGGTACAGTGATATTCTTCGGTACACTGATAACTATGGTATTCCTTCTCACGGTTCTTCCTGTAAGCTATTGGATGATATTCAGAGGAAGTAGCGTGAAAAGAGAAAAAGTATTACAATTAGAAAAACAATAATCAGAATATGTTGATATGAATATAAAATGTTTACTGTCATGTGTATTCCTGTTTGGGGCTGCTGTTGTTGCTTCGGCTCAGGGAAAACGAATATTGACATTGGAAGAATGTAAAGATATGGCATTGAAATATAATGCCGAAATACAGACAGGTAAAATTGATATAGAAGCTGCCCGGCAGACGCAGAAAGAGGCTTTTGCAAAATATTTCCCTAAAATATCTGCAGGAGCTGCTACTTATAAGGCTGATGACAATCTGGTTAAAGTCAATATACCTGATCTTACACAGTTAGGTTTACCTATTACAGCCATGGAGGTGGGCATGCTTGAGGAAGGAAACCTTGTTACAGTATCTGCCATGCAGCCTGTATTTGCTGGCGGACAGATTGTGAATTCCAACAAGTTGGCCAGAACTGCCATGGAGGCATCGGTATTGCAACTTGATATGACTGCTGATAAGGTAAAGTTGGAAACAGAAAATTATTATTGGAAGATTGTATCCTTGAAAGAGGCAGAGAAAACCATAAATATTCTCGATACACTTTTGCAGACTTTGCATAAGGATGTAAGTTTGGCAATCAAGGCTGGTTTAACCACACAGAATGATCTTCTGACTGTACAATTGAAGCAGAATGAACTGCAAAGTACCAGACTGCAGGTGGAAAATGGTATAATGCTTTCATGCATGGCACTGAGCCAGTATATCGGACTGCCTCTTGATTCTGCTGAATATATTGATGTGCCGGAATTTAAATCTGAAATAAATAGTCCTGGCTATTATCTTGTAGATCATCATACTGCTCTTTCATCTTTATCTACATCAAAGCTATTGGAGAAAAATGTTGAGGCATATAAACTTAAACGTAAAATCAGTCTTGGTCAGCAACTTCCCACTGTAGGAGTTGGAGTGTCGTATGCATATGAGGACCTTATGTTTGATAAGAGTAGAAATCATTTCATAATGATGGCAACAGTCAGTGTACCTGTTTCTGACTGGTGGAGTGGCAGCCATAAAGTAAAGCGTGCGAAACTTGAGGAACAAAAAGCAGTCCGTCAGCAGCAGGACGGCAACGAAAAGCTACAACTGAAAATGCAACAGAGCTGGAATCTTCTGACTGAGTCTTATAAACAAATAATCCTGGCAGAATCTGCCGTAAAAGAGTCGGAAGAGAATTTGAGAATGCAGACCAACAATTATAGGACTGGAATATGCTCGCTT
>JAXEBI010000148.1:0-20348 GCA_034094155.1 Phocaeicola sp. | reverse complement strand
GCTCCCTTAGGGTCCTGTTCCGCCAACTTCTGATGATGGCGTGTAACGAACGAGAACGAAAGGTAAAAGACACATGCAAGGGTCAATAAAAACGCAAAGACTTTTACAAATCCTTTGTTTTGCATGTTACTTTAATTTATTTTATTTACTTTTTTGATTAAATTCTTTCAGATACGTTTTTTCAAGGTTGCAAATATAGTTTTTTTTTCTGGTACAAGCGGAATGCCAACAAAGATTTTCACTTTTATACACTAAAAAAGGGCACAAATACGGATATTTGTGCCCTTAATCTTGTTAAAGATGTACAAAAGTGATAATTAATTGCAATTTCAAGTGTATAATTATTTGTCTTGATTGTGTTTAGATTACGTATGTCAGAAAGTATTTTTCAACAAAATACATTTTCTGTTAATATTATATTTTCTGTTTCATAATTTCCATAACGGCAAACATGGGATAATGGTCTGAATCTTTTATAGACCTATCAACTTTACAATCAAGGACCTTATAAGCAGACCCTGCCATTATATGATCTATGCGGAAATAAAGGAAATTACGGTTGTATGTAATTCCTGGTCCGTTCCCAGCCTCAACAAAGGCATCTTGCAAACCTTTAGCTATGATATTATGTGTATACGAAACAGGAGTATCATTAAAATCACCGCACACTAATATATATGGAGAGTCTATATGTTTTATTCTTGCCGATATAGAATCAGCCTGAGGTCCGCGAATGGCAACGGCATCAGCTAATTTCCTAAGCAAATGTTTACTTCCAGACTTTACTTTACTCTCATCTGGCGATTTTAACATGTCCTTATATACCTTTTTATCGTGGTCATCAAGCTTATTGGACTCCAAATGATTTATAATCAAAGGTATCGTAGTTTTATCATTATATTTAATTTTAAAAACGGCACTACCATTATTTGCACTCTTTACCTTTATACCGTTTACAGATAAAATAGGATATTTTGATAAGCATGCAGCTGCATTTATACCGCTAAAATTATACGTTTTTATATAAGGATATGTTTTCTGGAGCTTATTTCTGAATTTCTTATCTGCAACAGGAAATTCCTGAAGACACACGATATCGGCTCCGGAATTAATTATGTAATCGGAAACTTCACCATGGGCGAGCATTGTATTATATGTAAGCAGTTTTATCTTGTCACCGCCTTTATAATCATTCTTGAATATATTAACAGGGCAATAAGACATCAGACTGTTCCATCCCAATATAAAGAACAGCAGAGGAAGAATAGCATACTTCCGGCTGATAATAAGCCAGAACACAAGGAAGCCCGAATTAAGCAATATAAATATAGGTATAAAAAGGCCGGCACACGCCAACACAGGATGCTCTACAGGCGAAATGGATGGACTATAGGCACATACCAAAAAGCCGGTTCCAATTACAACATTTGCTATAAGAAAAATCAGACGGAATGTATTTCTGAATATATTTCCTATAATGTTACCTATAGAGTCCATAAGCTAATATATTTATTTTAACCTTCTATCTGTATTTGTTATAATTATAATCTATCTGTTCTTTATACAACACAAGTTATCTGCGGCTTGCATCAAACAGTTTCTTCTTTTCCTCTTCGCTGAGACTGCTATATCCGGATTTTCTCAGCTTTTCAAGAATCTGATTAATCTCATCTTCATTGGCCTTCTTTCTCGCATTGTAATCGTATTGTTGCTGGCGTTCACCATAATGCACTTTCATCTTAGGCTTTTGCTGCTTTCTTGAAAAAAGATTCAAGCGCCCGCTGAAAAGCTTGTCAATGAAGTCTATTACATTATTGATATATTTGGTTGCATCATGTCCTTTTGCAAGGCCTGCAGCAAACCAATATCCTGAAATAGCTCCACCAAGATGTGCTATATGTCCGCCGGCATTATCGGAAGTCATAAGCATAAGATCGATTACAATCATGAAAAGAGCTACATACTTAAGGCGTACAGAGCCGATAAACAAAAACTGGACCGGCATTTCAGGCTGGCGCACTGCTGTAGCTACCACTATGGCAAGTACTGAAGCTGAAGCTCCTACCATGGTAGCCTGTATTCTGGCCAATTCGAAATAAGGGAATATATTATATGAAATAATATAAAGGAGTCCACCGCACAAACCACCTAATATATATAGTCCTCTAAGATGCTTAGACGAGAAATAGTTGAGGAAAAGCTTGCCGAACCAATATAGCCACAACATATTGAAGAGCAAATGAAATACTCCCCCATGCATAAACATATATGTAACAATAGACCATGGCTGGCGCATTAATGTAGGCAACCATGCATGCAGGCTCAAAGCTTCTGATATAGGGTTATACGACAGAGGGACATTAAACAATGTCATAAAGACTCTAATAAGTCCCATAAAGACAAACACTAAACAGTTTATCAATATAAGACGCATAACTATATCTTTACTCATGAAACTGTTTCTGAAATCAGTAAATATTCTGCCTGTTGCCATCTTTCTTCCTCCAGTAAATTATTAGAATTAAGCCGAACAACATACCGCCAAGGTGTGCAAAGTGAGCTACTCCATCACCTCCTGATATGCCCAATACCAGTTCAAGAACTGCATAACCCATTACAAAGTATTTGGCCTTTATAGGGAATGGCAATGGAAATACAAACATCTGACTGTTTGGGAAAAGCATACCGAAAGCAAGCAGAATTCCATAAATGGCACCCGAAGCACCCACAGTACGCATCATATTAAGATACTCGCTCATTGGAATAAGTCCGTACCCAGTCTGCACGGTGGTATAATTCGACAATACGGTTGCATATTCTATATACTGCACCAGTTCCTGGATTAATCCGGCACCTATACCGCAAAGCATATAGAAAAGGAGGAAACGCTTAGGCCCCCATACCTGTTCGAGCACACGTCCGAACATCCATAAAGCAAACATATTAAAGAATATATGCTGAAAATTGGCGTGCATGAACATATATGTGAAAAGCTGCCCCAAATTAAAATCGGATGCCAAAAAGAAATGAAGGCTCATCAGGCCTTCCACATCTACTCCATATCTTTGTCCTACTATGGCTCCAAAGAAACAGAGTACATTTATTATCAGCAAGTTTTTAGTAACCGTTGGAATGTTGTTCATTTTTTTGAGTTTAGAAGTTTAATATATCATTGGCACAAAATTAATCAAATTATTCATTCTGTACACATAAAATTTGTGAAAGCGGATAAATAGGACTATTTTTGTAGAGATAAATCAAGATTTTATACAACTGTATAGATTATAATCATTTAATTTAATATCGTGTTAAAACCAGACCTTAAGCTTATGAACAAAATCTTAAAAGGTACATTGGCAGGAGTTCTGTTTACTTCGAGCATTACTGCTTTTGCTGAAAACACAACTCTTCCCTATTGGAAAGACATACAGACTGTATGTGTAAACCGTGAAGAACCGCGTTCGGCTTTCATGACTTATGCCGACAAGAAACAGGCCATGACTGGCAAGTATGAATCGAGTCCTTATTACCGCTTGCTCAACGGCACATGGAAATTCTATTTTGTGGACTCGTATAAACAACTGCCCGAAAATATCACCGATGCAGATATCGATATCTCAGCATGGAAGGACATAAAGGTTCCCGGCAACTGGGAGATGCAGGGTTTCGGAACTGCTATCTATACCAATCATGGTTATGAATTCCAGCCAAGAAATCCACAGCCTCCTCATATTCCCGACAATAACCCTGTAGGAGTATACCGCAGAGATCTTGAGATTCCTGCCGACTGGGATGGCCGAGATGTATATCTGCACATAGCAGGTGCAAAATCGGGTTGTTATGTATATATCAACGGCAAAGAAGTGGGATATAACGAAGACTCAAAGAATCCTGCCGAATATCTTATAAACGACTATCTTAAACCGGGCAAGAATGTTCTTACACTGAAAATATTCCGTTGGAGTACCGGTTCTTTCCTCGAATGTCAGGACTTCTGGCGCATGAGTGGTATAGAAAGAGATGTCTTTGTGTACTCTCAGCCTAAGGCATCGGTAAGCGACTTCCGCGTTACTTCTACACTCGATGACTCATATAAGAACGGTATATTCCGCCTGGCTATCGATATGAAGAATCATCGCAGCGCTACAACCAACCTTGAAGTCAGCTATGAACTGACCGACAAGCAAGGTAATGTAATAGCTCAGGAAAACAAAACTGTTTCAGTAGATTCTCAGAAAGAAAATACTGTAGTATTCGACAAGGAAATTCCTCAGGTAAAGACATGGTCGTCGGAAGCTCCAAACCTCTACAAGATGTTTATGACAGTAAAAGAAAACGGTAAAGTTACAGAAGTTATTCCTTTCAACGTGGGTTTCCGCAGAATAGAGATTAAAGAAACCGACCAGAAATCTGCCAACGGAAAGAATTATACAGTACTTTTAGTAAATGGCCAGCCTATCAAGCTTCGCGGTGTGAATATCCATGAGCATAATCCTGAAACAGGACACTATGTTACTGAGGAGCTTATGAGAAAAGACTTCGAACTGATGAGACAGCACAATCTGAATACTGTACGTCTGTGCCATTATCCTCAAGACAGAAGATTCTATGAATTGTGCGACGAATATGGCCTTTATGTATACGATGAAGCAAATATCGAAAGCCATGGTATGTATTATGATCTGAAGAAAGGAGGTACACTTGGAAATAATCCTGAATGGCTGAAGCCTCATATGTACCGTACTATTAATATGTTTGAGCGAAACAAGAATTATCCTTCACTGACATTCTGGTCGCTCGGTAATGAGGCTGGTAACGGTTATAACTTCTACCAGACATATTTATGGTTGAAAGAGGCCGACAAGGATATCATGGCACGTCCTGTAAACTACGAACGTGCTCAGTGGGAATGGAACTCCGACATGTATGTTCCTCAGTATCCAAGTGCTTCATGGCTCGAGTCTATAGGAAAGAATGGAAGCGACCGTCCTGTTGCTCCATCGGAATATGCTCATGCCATGGGTAATTCAACAGGTAGTCTCTGGGATCAGTGGAAGGCTATATACAAGTATCCTAACCTTCAGGGTGGTTATATATGGGACTGGGTTGACCAGGGTTTGAAAGTATCTACAGAAGACGGTGGATATTTTTGGGCTTACGGAGGTGACTTCGGAACAAATATGCCAAGCGACGGTAACTTCTGCTGTAATGGTATAGTAAGTCCCGACCGTACTCCTCATCCGGCTATGAACGAAGTCAAATATGCTCACCAGTATGTTGGATTTGAAATGAAAGACGGACAGAATGGCGTATTTAATGTAACTAACCGTTATTACTTCACCAATCTGAAGAAGTATATGATTTCGTATGACGTAAAAGAAAACAATAAGGTTATACGTCATAACAAGATTTCGATGGATATAGAGCCACAGGCAAGCAAGGAGCTGAAAGTTGACATCAGCGGATTGAAGCAAAAGCCGGGTACAGAATACTTTGTTGAATTCTGTGTTACAACAGTGGAGCCTGAAACACTTATTCCTGCCGGTTTCGAAATAGCACACGACCAGTTCCGTTTGCCGGTAGAGCCTCTGAAACGTGAGTTTGCTATATCTGGTCCGGCACTTAAGTGCGGCACAGAAGGTGCAAATGGCAATATACTTTGTGTATCTTCTTCAAGAGTAAACTTCAAGTTCGATAAAGAGAGCGGACTTGTTACTTCATATAAGGTAAAAGGTACTGAGTATTTCAAGGACGGATTCGGTATCCAGCCTAACTTCTGGCGTGCTCCAAATGACAATGATTATGGTAGCCAGATGCCTAAGCGTCTTCAGATATGGAAACAGTCGAGCAAGAACTTCAAGGTGGTAGACGCGTCTGTTGAAATGGACGGTAAGGATGCGGTTCTTAAGGCAACATACCTGCTTGCCGCCGGAAACCTGTATATAGCTACCTACCGCATTTATCCTTCGGGAGTAGTTAAGGCCGACTATACATTCACTTCTACCGATATGGAAGCTACAAAGACTGAATTGTCGGAAGCTACACTCATGGCTACATTCACTCCTGGTAATGATGCTATCCGCAAGGAAAGCTCCAAGCTTGTAGTTCCACGTATCGGTATCCGCTTCCGTATGCCTGCCAACATGAATAATGTTACATATTTCGGCCGCGGACCTGAAGAAAACTATATCGACCGTAATAATGGTACTATGGTTGGTCTTTACAAGAGCACTGCAGATGATATGTATTTCCCATATGTACGTCCGCAGGAAAACGGCCACCATACAGATACACGCTGGCTCACTATAGGCAAGAAAGGCGGAAAAGGTCTTACTATATATGCCGACCAGACAATAGGTTTCAATACTTTACGCAACTCTGTTGAGGATTTCGACGGTGAAGAAGCCACATACTGCGACTATCAGTGGAACAACCGTGATGCCGAAGAACTTAAGCATGATATTTCAACAGCCAAGAATATCAAGCCAAGACAGACTCATATAAGTGACATCAAACCACGTGACTTTGTTGAAGTTTGCGTAGACATGAAACAGATGGGTGTAGGAGGATACGACAGCTGGGGTGCCATACCAGACAAGCAGTATCTTATCCCTGCAAACCAGGAATATAAGTGGGGATTCACAATGGTTCCTATGTAATAACCATTACCACCATTAATATATTTCAATAAAAAACATTGGGCCGGATTCCTTTGTATCAGGAATCCGGCCCAATGCTTTTTATTGTTTTTTATTGCAGTCGCGCAATACAAGAAGACTTTCAGGTCCCATATTAAACAGCAAATCAACAATACTCAAATCTGGCAAAAATCCTGATTTTGAATCAAAGACCTGGTAATAAGGTACGGGATTGAAAAACGAGCATATATCCTCCAGTCTTTTCTTAGGATGAATGAGCTCCCTGAAATCGGGCAATTCTGAAATCATATATTCCGTAGTAGGAATAAGCTCCGGCTTAATATCTATCTGTTGGCAAAGCCATAATGTGAGGTCTAAGTTAAAGTCGTAGAGAAAATCATACTTTTTCTCAAAGAAAGCATTGAACTCATCCATATAATAATCGAAAAACGGACTTTGCTTGTATGCTGCCACAAAAGCATTTCTATGAACATGCCTCCAGTTGCCATGCTCGGATATACGTATATCCTTCATAGCACACTTACCTTCTGCATCGTTTATCTTCTCGATAGGAATAGTAAGAGACAGCGGTCCGTCGGCTGAAGCTATAACACATCTGTTGCGATATGTTTGCTTTACATAATGATCATAGCGTTCTATATATGCCTTGTCGCATGAATATAATTGTGCAAAATAAGAAACAGGTCCCAAATATGCCGAACCTAAAATTATATCTTTATTGTTTCTTTTTTCAGACATGATGTTTTAGTTTTTTAGTTTGTAATTTATAAGGAAAAGATTCATGACTTACTGAACCCTCTGCATAAATCTTCCCTTCCTTGCCGGATACCATATTCTCGAAGCCTTGCCTATAATATGATTCTCGGGAACGAAGCCGAAAAGCCTTGAATCTGTTGTATTTACAGGATCATTCGATGCCATCCAGAAGAAATCCTGAGAAAATGTGTATTCGGTTACAGGCTTGTTGTCTACATATACCACTATGCTGTCTTTTTCTGCGCTGTCATTATCTGTACAGCCTTCTACGATACGTACCTTTTTCTTTTCATGATAGGTTATCATATTGCACAGAAGGGCTGTATTCCATGGAGTGAACTTTACAGGAATGCCTTTACGCGGCACTATAAATGGATAATAACGACTTGTACTGTCGCGTGGAGATTGTGTTTCGAGTTGGGTAAACTTTACTCTTCCACCCATCCGCTGACTGACAAGATAATACTCATAATTACTGAAACTTCTTATATAATCTCCTTCAGGGGTGTATCCGGCCAACTGATTATCATTGATATCCAACGATGAAAGTACACTTACCACCACCTCTTCATACAGTGAAGGATATGAATAAAGCGATTTAGAATCAGGACTGTAAATTACGGCATCGGCCGACAACAGTTCATTATTGAGAAGAAGAGTATCACCGGGAATACCTATGCACCTGCTGATATAAATTTCCCGGAACTCTACAGATTTGGATGTATCGGCCGGCATAGGGTTATTGAATACCACAATATCACCACGGCCCACAGGTTTTGCCAGAAGTCTGTGATAGCCGACAACCGACTGTAAAGGCAGACGTAAGCCGTAGCTCCACTTGTTTACCAGAACCCCTTCGTCCTTATAGAGTGTGTTTTCCATACCGGTAGAAGGAATAAAACAGGATGTAACAAGCAGACTTCGGGTTATAATAACTGCCAGAACAGCAATTAAGATAACTTTGCCATATACAATCGGTTGTTTCACTAAAATGATATGTACGTACTTATAAATATGTATTTATAATGTATGATGTTTTACTACTTGATGTCATCGACAAACTTAAACAGTCTGTTCCAGCGTATCTTTCCATCCATCAGACTTCTGTCCTTGTCGAGTGAAAGCCAAATAAATATAGGTTTACCCACTATATGGTCCTCAGGCACAAAACCCCAGAAGCGTGAATCGGCCGAATTATGACGGTTGTCTCCCATCATCCAGTAATAATCCATCTTGAATGTATACTTATGGGCTTCTTCGCCGTTGATATAAATCTTTCCGTCATCAGTCACCTCAAGGCTATTGCCTTCATAAACTCTGATAGGACGTTCGTAAATAGGAAGATTATCAATAGTAAGTTCTACTGATTCTCCTTTCTTAGGAATCCATACAGGACCATAATTATCTGTTGTCCAACCAGTAAGTTTGTTTACAGGATACAGTCCTCCCGCATCATCTCCCGGAACTTCAGAAATCGACTTGACTATATCCTTACGTGCCAGCAAGGCTGCCTTAGCCTTTTCAGTGAGAGGCATATTGTATACCGATTCCTGAGGATAATATCCCATAAGGTCTTCCTGACTTATACCCAATTCCTTGCAAAGGTCATCCGGAATCTGTCTTGTAGTGTAGACATAATAACGGTACTGTACATTATCGGGCTCTTTATTTGGCTTGCCGTCGAGATAGATAATCTTGTCCTTTATCTCAAGAGTCTGTCCTGGAAGTCCCACACAACGTTTTACATAGTTTTCCCCGCGGTCGACCGGACGGCTCACCACCTCACCGAACATCATCTTATTATCGTCAATATATTTTCGTCCCACAGCATAGTAATAATCATAAACCTCTCTCTGCTGTAGCGGTGTAAGGGCCGACATGTCTACAGGTTTCGACAGCTCCTTTCCTGCCTGATAGCTGATGCGATAAATATCCTCAGCTGGCATGGCTGTTGCCACAGTATCTCCTGCAGGGAAATTAAATACCACAATATCATTAAGCTGAACCTTACCTAAAGCATCCACACGCTTGTAATCCCATTTAGGCCAGTCGAGATACGACTTGCAGTTGAATATAGGCAAAGTATGCTGTGTAAGAGGCATATGAAGCGGTGTCTGAGGAATTCTTGCTCCATAACTCATCTTGCTTACAAAAAGATAATCGCCTACGAGCAATGATTTTTCAAGCGAAGACGAAGGAATCACATAATTCTGGAAAAAATACAGATTCACAAAATACACTGCCACCAGCGCAAAAACAATGGCATCCACCCATCCCATAACAGTAACCACCACAGGATTGGTAGATTTCTTCCACCATGTCCATGGAATCTTCTTTGTTATGTAAACATCAAATATAAACGGGATAGCCACTATACCCAACCAGCTCTTCAGCCAGATGATAAAGGCCAAATAAAGTACCATAGCAATGGCAAACTTTATCCATTGTGAACGTGATGCATTAAACATATCTGATTTCTTGAATTTTAAAAAGTAAACAAATCATCCATGCCAAGAAAACCGTTGTGCGAAGCGGTATATTCGGCAGCAAGAACTGCGCCCAAGGCAAAACCTTTACGGTTTTTGGCATCATGAGTAATGATAATCGAATCTGCTTCCGATTCGTATGTAATAGTATGAATACCCGGAACCTCATCACGGCGTATTGCACTTATCGGGAGCTCATTAGCTTCACACTCTGTGGTTCCAGTTACAGAACCGTCGGGAGCTGTAAGAGTACCCATAACCCACTTGTTCTTACGCTCAAGATTTTCAAGTATGCCTTCAGCAAGAGTTATGGCTGTTCCGCTTGGAGCATCAAGTTTATGAATATGATGAGTCTCAACCATAGATACATCGTAACCCGGGAAATTGTTCATAATCTTAGACAGATATTTGTTGACAGCCGAGAATATCGCAACTCCAAGGCTGAAATTAGACGACCAGAACAGTGTCATTCCTTCTTCCTTGCAAAGACGCTGTATTTCTTCCGAGTGCGAATTAAGCCAGCCTGTACTTCCGGATACTACCTTAACACCGTTTCTGAAAGCAGAAACACAATTGTCGAAAGCTACCGAAGGAGCTGTAAACTCAATTGCTACATCAGCCGAACGGAATGCTTCCGATTCAAAGTCCTGACGGTTATTTATATCAATAATACTTACAATCTCATGTCCGCGCGAAAGAGCTATTTTTTCTATCTCTTTGCCCATTTTTCCGTATCCAATAAGAGCTATCTTCATATTATAATTATTATTTTTAGCCACAAAGATAGTGTTTTTCATTAGAAATCATTACATTTAGGCAATAATAACACTTTATTTTAATCCGGTTAACATGGAACAACTGCTACACTATGTATGGAAACACAAAATATTTCCTCTTAAACCACTGCAAACTACAAGCGGACAGACTGTTGAAGTTATTGACTCCGGATTGTGGAACCGTGATTCCGGCCCCGACTTCTTCAACGCGAAAATCAAGATAGACGGAGTATTGTGGGTAGGCAATGTGGAAATCCACAAGAAGGCATCCGACTGGCACAACCATCATCACGACACCAATCCCGAATATGATTCCGTAATACTTCATGTCGCATCAGAAATAGATTATCAGGCTCACCGCACGAATGGAGAGATTATTCCGCAACTCGAGCTTCACTATCCGGATTATCTGCACGATAATTATAAGGAACTCATGAACACAATTCATTATCCGGCATGCTACAAGATTATTCCTTCACTGCCCCGGATTCTGCTGCACAGTTGGCTTAACACCATGCAAATGGAACGGTTTGAAGAAAAGACGGAAAGAATCTTCAATCTCCTGAAACTTTGTAACAACAACTGGGAGGATGTATTTTTTATCACACTCTCCCGCAATTTCGGTTTTGGGACCAACAGCGAGGCTTTTGAATTGTGGGCAAAAAGTATCCCCCTAAGGGCTGTAGACAAACACAGGGATAATCTGTTCCAGATAGAGGCAATATTCTTTGGTCAGGCCGGATTGATTCCATCGGCGCAATCGGAACTATCAGAGCAAAAAGAGAATGTTATAACAAAAAGAGGAGAAGACAAAACCGCATCCGATGATTATACTTTGAGACTTGGTAAAGAATATGAATACCTGAAACACAAATTCTGTCTATCGGCTCCCGATACATGCAAGTGGAAACTGCTCAGACTTCGTCCGGGTAATTTCCCATACGTAAGGATAGCGCAGTTGGCATATCTGTATCATAACTCTCAGGGATTACTTTCGAGGATTCTTGAAGCAAAAGACATTGATACACTCCGTAAGCTCCTTGTTACAGGCACATCAGAGTACTGGATAACACATTATATATTCGGAGAGAAGTCAGCGCCATTAAAAAAGAGTCTGAGTAAAGCCTCAACAGACATTCTGATAATAAACACCGTAATTCCGTTCCTGTATGCATATGGCAAATACCGCGCTTCGGATATACTGATAGAACGTGCTACGGAATTTCTGGAAGGAATAAAGCCTGAAAATAATTATATAGTAAGAATGTGGAAGGAATGCGGACTGGAAGCTGTACACGCCGGCGACAGTCAGGCTCTTATACAACTAAAGAAAAATTATTGCGATACCCGCAAATGCCTGTATTGCAGGATTGGCTATGAGTTTTTCAAAATGGAACACAGGTAAATCAGAAAATAAATCCATCCTTACCATAATTATAATTTATGATTTAAATTCCATTAAGGTTAATTCCACTGCTTCAGGCAATGGAATTAACCTCATTTAGATATACATCCAGCTTATTTGCCTTCAATATAGCCTTTCTTTTCTTCTTGTCGAGATCAGGCAGCCAGTACTCCCAATTTGATTTCAGTTTTTGCAGAAGTTGGGCATCACCACCCTCTATAAATGTTCTATACTGCTGATACATTAAAGAATGCATCTGTATAGTCTTTCTGTACAGTTCTCTTCTGTACAATTCTATTCCACACAATTCAGTTCTGTCCATATCGCATCCCGATTTGAATCCGGCAGCCAGTCCGCCATCGGCCAAAAGTCCTCTGCCAATCATAATACCCTTAATATCAGGAAATAGAGAAATAATTTTCCTGATATCATCTACAGAACAGAGATCCCCATTATATATCAAAGGCTTATTAACGGCAGAATAAAATTCACCGAAAGAATCGAGGTCCACGCTTCCTTTATACTGCTGCTTTCCTATTCTGGGATGAAGAGTTATTCCTGACACACAGGAATCATTCAGGATAGAGGTCAAGTCTTTCCATTCATCAGGCGACAAATGACCAAGCCTCATCTTTATGCTGAATTTAATATTATCTGATAAGAACTTTTTATCGGCCATACATTCCACAAGAGCAGCTACCTTATCAGGGTGTGGAAGTATGCCGCTTCCTTTTCCCCGGTTAACTATCAGAGGGAAAGGGCATCCCATATTCACATCAATCATACGGTAACCCAATGATACAAGATAATCTGCAAGAGTCGTCAGTTCATCCGGTTCGGAAGCTATAATCTGCGGAATTACCATGCCCGGCAACGAAATGTTATTCTTCGGGTCGACATCCCTTCTGTCCTTATTACGCAAATCTCCCTTCTCAAGTCTGACAAAAGGAGTAAAATACGCGTCAACTCCACCGAACACCGTATGATGAGCATTGCGCCATGCCGCCTCGGTAAACCCTTGCAAAGGAGCCGCAAAGATTTTTATTCTGCCAATTATGTCCGAAATATCACATCTTAATCCTGTTGTATCCATAAATTCTGTATATTTGGGGATTCTTAAAAAAAGAAATAAAAGGAAAATACATTTTGTATCTGCAAAATTATAATAAATATGAACGATAAATATATTTTCGAACTGAAAATGAAGGTACGCGACTATGAATGCGACCTTCAAGGTATAGTAAACAATGCCAATTACCAGCATTACATAGAACATACCCGTCACGAATATCTCCTGTCACTCGGTGTAAGTTTCGCCAAACTTCATGAAGAAGGAGTAGACCCGGTAGTAGCACGGTTGAACATGGCATTTAAAACTCCACTACGCAGTGGCGACGAATTTATATCAAAGCTATACGTCAAAAAAGAAGGTATAAAATATGTCTTCTATCAGGATATCTTCCGTCTTCCTGACATGAAACCGGTTATAAAAGCAACTGTAGATACCGTATGCGTAATCAACGGCCGTCTTGGAGACAGTGAACTTTTTAATGAGATTTTCCAATTTAAAGAGTAAGTCTTCAAATCAAAGAATGAGGTACATAATTAATTGAATGAAGTACATAATTAAACGGATGAGGTACATAGTTAATAGAATTAAGTACTCTAACTGATTGAATAATAATGAACAGCGCCATCACTGAAGAACATCTCTACTCACTTGCACTTACCCAAGTTCCCGGTATCGGACTTATCGGAGCCCACCGCCTTATAGAGGCTGTGGGAAGCGCATCTGTGGTATTAAAGGAAGCAAAAAGACTTAAGGATATGATACCCAGTATATCTGCCAAGGTAACAGACACACTTTCACAATGCGACCTTAGCAATATACTTAGAATATGCGAGGCAGAATTACGTTTTGCTGAGTCGAACCACATTCAATGCCTTGGCATCAAAGACGAGACATACCCCTCACGATTGCGTGAATGTGATGACGCGCCTATTATTCTGTTCTACCGTGGCAATGCCGACCTCAATAGCCTGCACATAATAAACCTTGTAGGAACACGCCATGCCACTGATTACGGAAAAACATTCTGTGATACATTCATAAAAGACCTCAGCCAACTGCTTCCTGACACAATTATAGTAAGCGGACTGGCATACGGAATAGATATCCAGGCACACCGTGCAGCCCTGACATGTGGAATGAACACCATAGGTGTACTTGCTCACGGCCTCGACCGCATATACCCTGCCCCACACCGGCAGACTGCTGCCAAAATGCTTTCGCAAGGCGGACTCCTTACAGAATTTCCAAGCGGTACAAATCCTGACCGTCAGAATTTCATCAAACGTAACCGGATTGTTGCCGGAATAAGTGACGCAACCATAGTGGTGGAATCAGGCGACAAAGGTGGTTCACTCATTACAGCCGACATAGCAGAAAGCTACCACCGCGACTGCTTTGCCGTACCCGGACGTACAGGCGACAAGTATTCGTCTGGCTGCAACAATCTTATCAAAAATAACAAAGCAACACTACTTCAGAATGCTGAAGAACTACTTGAGGCCATGAACTGGCTTAAAAAGAATCCAACCACAGGAATTTTATCACCTAAAGAAAATTTACAAGGTACAAATGGAATACAGCGACAACTCTTTCCTGAATTAAATTCAGATGAGGAACTTATAAAAACACATTTGGAAAAACATCCAGATGGTCTACAGATAAACACCTTAGTTGTCAACACTAATATTCCAATAAACAAAATAACAGGTATATTGTTTGATATGGAAATGAAAGGTGTAATCCGTACTATGACTGGTGGTATGTATAAACTAATTTAATAATAAGGCAAATACTCGAAACACATATTACATTATTATATTCATTTGAAATATAATATATTACATCTATAAAAAAGAGCTATATTTTATACCATTCTTAATTCTTAACAACCAGAATATAATTTCATTATAATTAAAATCACATACTTACATAAAAAAAGGCTTCTCCCAAAATGGAAGAAGCCTTTTTAAAGTAAAATTGTAATGTTACAGTATTATTAGTCTTTCAATTTAGCCTTGATAAAGTCGCGGTTCAAGCGAGCGATATTGCTGATTGAAACACACTTAGGACATTCTGCTTCACAAGCACGAGTGTTTGTACAGTTACCGAAGCCAAGTTCGTCCATCTTAGACAACATAGCCTTTGCACGACGCAAAGCTTCTGGCTTACCCTGAGGAAGAAGATTCAACTGGCTAACCTTAGCAGAAACGAAAAGCATCGCAGAACCGTTCTTACATGCAGCAACACAAGCACCGCAACCGATACATGTAGCAGCATCCATTGCTTCGTCGGCAATTGTCTTAGGGATAAGGATAGCATTTGCATCCTGAGGAGCACCAGTAGGAACGCTTACGAAACCACCAGCCTGCATAATCTTATCGTATGCAGAACGGTCAACCATCAAGTCCTTGATTACAGGGAAACCTGCAGAACGCCATGGTTCAACAGTGATAGTATCGCCATCTTTGAAACGACGCATATAGATCTGGCAAGTAGTAGCACCTGTTGCAGGTCCGTGTGGATGTCCGTTGATATACAATGAACACATACCGCAGATACCTTCGCGGCAGTCATGGTCGAATACTATAGGTTCTTTACCTTCTTCAATCAACATTTCATTCAAGATATCAAGCATTTCGAGGAATGAAGTATCACCCGGAATGTCTTTCATCTGGAATGTATCGAAATGACCTTTATCCTTAGGTCCGTTCTGACGCCAAACTTTCAGCGTAAATGATATATTTTTATCCATTTTACTTCTTTTCTTTAAATTGTTTTACTTCGTCTCAGATAAG
The DNA here is from genome assembly GCA_034094155.1 of Phocaeicola sp. Lineage (GTDB taxonomy): Bacteria > Bacteroidota > Bacteroidia > Bacteroidales > Bacteroidaceae > Phocaeicola. Next base: position 4,399 of record JAXEBI010000148.1, on the reverse strand, counting down.
CTCAATTAGCTCTTGTAGTTACGAGTCTGTACTTTAATTGCTTCGTAAACCAATGGTTCCTTGTAAAGTACCGGAGCCTTGTCGTCGCTTCCCTGGTATTCCCAGCAAGCTACATAGAAGAAGTTTTCGTCATCACGCTTAGCTTCACCTTCTTCTGTCTGGTGTTCTTCACGGAAGTGACCACCACAAGATTCTTCACGGTTCAATGCGTCATAAGCAATAAGCTGACCCATTGTAATGAAGTCGTCAAGACGGAATGCTTTGTCAAGCTCGATGTTCATACCTTCTTTTGAACCTGGGATAAACAACTCTGTTTCGAATTCCTTACGGATTTCTTTCAAGCGTTCAAGACCTGTCTTCAAGCCTTCAGCTGTACGTCCCATACCTACATATTCCCACATTACGCGGCCCAATTCCTTGTGAATTGAATCTACAGATTTCTTACCCTTGATGTTCATCAAGTGATCGATCTTAGCCTGTACAGCCTTTTCAGCTTCTGCAAATTCAGGAAGATCTGTAGAGAAACGAGGAACAGTGATCTGATCTGACAAATAGTTTTGGATAGTGTATGGCAATACGAAGTAACCGTCAGCAAGACCCTGCATCAATGCAGATGCACCAAGACGGTTGGCACCGTGGTCAGAGAAGTTACATTCACCGATTGCAAACAGACCCTTAATAGTTGTCTGAAGTTCATAGTCAACCCAAATACCACCCATTGTATAGTGGATAGCAGGATAAATCATCATTGGGTTATAATATTTACGTCCGTTGATTTCTTTTGCAAGTTCACCCGGATTAACGTCAGTGATTTCTTCATACATATCGAAGAGGTTACCGTAACGCTGACGAACAACGTCAAGTCCAAGACGTTCGATACTTTCAGAGAAGTCAAGGAATACGGCAAGACCTGTATTGTTTACACCGAATCCGTGGTCGCAACGTTCTTTAGCTGCACGTGAAGCAACGTCACGAGGAACAAGGTTACCGAATGCAGGATAACGGCGTTCCAAATAGTAGTCACGTTCTTCTTCAGGGATATCGCTACCCTTCTTAGTTCCAGCCTGCAATGCTTTAGCATCTTCAAGTTTCTTTGGAACCCAGATACGACCGTCGTTACGAAGTGATTCAGACATAAGTGTAAGCTTAGACTGCTTGTCACCGTGAACAGGGATACAAGTAGGGTGAATCTGAACGTAAGCAGGGTTAGCAAACATTGCACCTTTACGGTAGCAAGACATTGCAGCTGTTACGTTACATCCCATAGCATTTGTAGAAAGGAAGTATGTATTACCATAACCACCGGTAGCAATAACTACTGCATGAGCAGCGAAACGTTCAAGTTTACCAGTTACAAGGTTCTTAGCGATGATACCGCGAGCACGACCGTCAACCAATACTACATCAAGCATTTCGTAACGAGTGAACAATTTAACAGTACCAACACCAACCTGACGGCTCAATGCAGAGTATGCACCAAGAAGCAACTGCTGTCCTGTCTGACCTTTAGCGTAGAAAGTACGAGATACCTGAGCACCACCGAAAGAACGGTTAGCAAGAGTACCACCATATTCGCGTGCGAAAGGAACACCCTGAGCAACACACTGGTCGATAATATTGTTTGAAACTTCGGCAAGACGGTAAACGTTAGCTTCACGAGCACGATAGTCACCACCCTTCACTGTATCGTAGAATAGACGATATACAGAGTCGCCGTCGTTCTGATAGTTCTTAGCAGCATTGATACCACCCTGTGCAGCGATAGAGTGTGCACGACGTGGAGAGTCCTGGATACAGAAGTTGAATACACGGAATCCCATTTCACCAAGTGAAGCGGCAGCAGAAGCACCTGCCAAACCTGTACCTACAACGATGATATCCAAGCGGCGTTTGTTAGCCGGGTTCACCAATTTCTGGTGAGCTTTATAGTTAGTCCATTTCTCAGCTATTGGGCCTTCAGGAATCTTAGAATCTAAAACTTTAGTCATAATGTTTTTAATTTAATCAGTTACACTTTTCAATTAGCAAGCACCGCAACCCATCATGTTTTTCAGGAAGAATACTACTGCTACAAGAGCAAATCCCAACACGATGATTGTTGAATAGATGTTAGAGATGCATTTCCAACGGTTGATCCAAGTCTTGTTGTTCCAACCCAATGACTGCATAGAGCTCCAGAATCCGTGAGTAAGGTGGAACCAGAGAGCTGCCAACCAAACGAGGTACAATACGAAGAATACAGGATTAGAGAATGTCTGCATGATGTAACCGTAACCGTCTGTTGCGTGAAGACCGCCCAACATTGGGTTACCTACGATTTCTGCAAACTGCATCTTGTACCAGAAATTGACAAAGTGAAGTGCCAATCCCAAAATCACGATGATACCAAGAACAAGCATGTTCTGTGAAGCCCATTCTACGTTCTTTGGCTTAGCTGTCACTGCATAGCGTTCGCTACCGCGTGCAGCACGGTTCTGGATAGTCAACCAGAAAGCGTAAATGATGTGAATTACAAACAAGGCAGCCAAACCTACTGTTGCAACCAATGCGTACCAGTTAGCACCCAGGAATTCGCAAATCATGTTGTATGCCTCACCTGAGAACAATGCAACAAGGTTCATCGCCATGTGAAATGTCAGAAACAGGACAAGGGCGATACCGGTAACGCTCATCACCACTTTCCTACCAATAGATGAATTACTTAACCACATAAATGATTGATTTTAAATTATTTAATAATTAAAACTAAAATAGTATTTATTATTGGTTCTTAGACTTGGCAATGTTAGGCTATTTCCATCATTATTACAAACAATTAAGGAAATAATTCTTTAATAGATAAAAACTACTCCTCCACCAGTTCCAATCCTTTCTGCACCGTTTCGTTCATCGAGTTTATAACCTGGAAATACTCGTTCATATCCCATAGGTCGCGGGCAATAAGGGCTTTAAGCTGAGTTTTTATAAGAGGAAGCGCTGTCTTGTATTCGTCCTCCTTATATTCCACACCCAGAGTCTTGCCAAGGGCTATCAGATCGGCTAGCATCTTGTCAGTAACTTCAAAACGCTTGTTGAAACGGTCGAATGTCTTGTATTTTTCTTTCCATTCGCTGCGGTTTGCGTCAATCAGTTTCAGGTTTTGCTGCACGATGGCTCCCTTGTCGCGCAATGCCAGATAATAGTCTGTATAATAAGTAGTGTCGATAGGCACAAAGTAGTCAGGCATTATACCTCCACCGCCATATACTATGCGTCCTTTCTTCAATGTCTTGGTTTTCAGAGAGTCAGGGAAGTGGATGCTGTCGGCACTCTGCATCTCGCCACGATTATATCTCTCTATAAGGTCTCTGTTGTACTGTTCTATGCTTTCGTATGGTTTCTGTATGCATCTGCCCGAAGGAGTGTAATAGCGTGCCACGGTGAGACGTATCATAGAGCCGTCAGGAAGATCGATAGGCCTCTGTACTAGTCCTTTACCGAATGTGCGTCTGCCCACTACAGTACCTCTGTCCCAGTCCTGAATGGCTCCCGTAACGATTTCACTTGCCGAAGCGGAGAACTCATCTACCAGAACCACGAGCTTGCCTTTGCGGAAATCGCCGTTTCCACGGGCCTTGAACTCTGTACGCGGATTACGCTTTCCTTCGGTATAGACTATCAGTTCGCCTTTCTCCAACACATGGTTGGCTATTTCGATGGCAGCATTCAGATAGCCTCCTCCGTTTCCCTGAAGGTCGAGGATAAGGTTGCGCATACCTTTTTCCTGAAGCTTATGCAATGCTTCTTCAAACTCATCGGCAGTGGTGGCTGCAAATCGGCTTATACGTATGTAACCTGTAGTCTTGGTCATCATATACGAAGCATCAAGGCTGTAAACAGGTATCTTGTCGCGCTTCACGGTGAAAGGCAACAGTTCCTTCACTCCGCGACGCATAATTTTCAGATTGACTTTTGTTCCTTTAGGGCCACGAAGACGACGCATTATTTCCTCTGTGCTCATCTTCACTCCGGCTATTACAGTATCATTGACTTCTATGATACGGTCGCCTGCCAGAATACCGACTTTCTCAGATGGGCCACCAGAAACCGGCTGGATTACGAAAAGTGTATCTGTAGCCATATTGAACTGAACTCCGATACCGTCGAAATTACCTACCAACGGCTCGTTCAGTTTCTTGACTTCTTCAGGATCGGAATAAGTGGAATGCGGATCAAGTTCCTCGAGCATCTTGATTATGGCATCTTCCACCAACTTGTCCTCATCTACATCGTCAACATATAGATTGGCAATGGCGAATTCTGCCAGCTGTAGTTTTCTGGCAGGAGAATTCAATAATTTATTCTGAGCCTCAACCATAAAAGTTGCTCCCAATAACAAGGATAATGTAAAAAACAATTT
>JAXEBI010000147.1:0-23938 GCA_034094155.1 Phocaeicola sp. | reverse complement strand
GGCACTCTTCAGTTGGATGAACGAAAAAACAAATATTCAAAGAGCTTCAAAGTGCCGCTCTACTTGCGGACTGCTAATTCATACGATGGGAAAGGTTGCCATCGCATTTTTATACCTTATTTTCAACTACTGATTCAAATTACTAAATTGTTATTGTGCCGTATTGTAATTCTAACTAAAAATGAATGTTATATAGCTGGATGTATCTGGATGATATTAACTATATTATTCGAATTTTCATCAGGTATTATTAATGAGGTATCTGTTGGGGAATTGATTAGTGCATATAATCCTATGACTGGTAACTTGTGGGTATTTGTTGTCATTATTACGTTTCTTGCCCCTAGAATATTTTACTATGATTCTGGAAAAAAAACATAAAGACACTAATGAACAGGATTCTATTATAGAGCTTTATAGAGGGGATTTATGGGAATGTCAGCTTATAGAAACAATATTGAAAGACAATGGTATAAATTGTTTTATTACGAATAATATAAGAAATGGTTATGGCCCAATAATCTCTCCTGCCCAACAGGTACAAATAATGATAAATAAATCAGATTTGGAAAAAGGTGTGATAATTCTTGATGATTATAGAAATAATATCAAATAGTGATTATTGATATTTACAGAAAATCCTTAAATCATCAAAGAAATTTGTCAAAGGAAATCATCGAATAAAGAAGATACAAAGCAATCTGTTAACTCATTATGGATAAGAATAAGAATGCTCATATTTTATATAGAAATCAGATTCTCATATATTGGGATATATAAAATATGGCATTCTTATTGATTATAACTGTGTTTTCTAATCAAAACTCCAATTAATAGTCTATCTTGTCGAGTATACCTTGCATATAAGCAATAGTTACTCCGTAATTAGTCATCGGAATATTCTGCTTTTTTGCTTTGTCTATTCTGTTGAGCACATATTTGCGGTTGAACATGCAACTTCCGCAATGTATTATAAGGTCGTATTTGCTCAAGTCTTCCGGAAAATCTGTTCCCGAAACAATATCTATTGATAACTCATTTCCGAAGCGTTTTCTTAACATTGCAGGAATCTTTTCACGCCCTATGTCTTCTGTAAGTGGGGCATGAGTACAGGCCTCAGCTATAAGAACCTTAGAATCCTTGTTTAGTCTGCTTATCGACTTTGCTCCTTCAATGAAATAGTTGATGTCTCCTTTATATTGCGCAAAAAGAACAGAGAAGGATGTAAGGCGGCTTTCCGCTGGTTTTAAGTCATAAACTGTCTTAAATACCTGTGAATCTGTTATTATGAGCTTCGGCGGGTGAACCATAGCTTTCAGCATCTGTTCTATCTTGTCTGTGGTACAACTGAATACAAGACATTTTTTATCGAGCAACTCTCTTATGGTTTGTACCTGCGGTAAAATAAGACGTCCTTTGGGAGCCTGAATATCCTGTGGCATAACAAGAAGAACCGTATCATTTTCCTCAACTAATTTTCCTGTTATTCCGGAACTCATTGTTTCATCGGGCATCTTCCCGATAATGGCATTGCGGATATCTTTTATACCTTTACCCTCTGATGCACTTACAAGAATAGGCACGGTGCCGCATTTCTTTTCAATAGAACGCATCATCTCATCAGGTGATTTCAGAAGATCGGACTTGTTGAGTACCCATATAAGAGGTATATTCTTTTCTTTTATTATAGACTGCCACTTAATCTCATCATCAAGATTATCGCTGGTACATACCATTATGGCTATATCTGTACGGTCTAAAGCTTTTCTTGTCTGCTGTACCCTTAATTCTCCCAATCCTCCTTCATCATCAAATCCGGCTGTATCGATGAATACGCATGGACCTATTCCATGAATCTCCATTGACTTGAATACCGGATCGGTGGTTGTTCCTGCTACATCTGATACCAAAGAAACATTTTGGCCTGTCAGTGCGTTTATAAGAGAAGACTTGCCACTGTTCCTCTTACCGAAAAGAGCAATATGGATACGGTTCGACCGTGGTGTATCTTGTAGTGACATAATTCTATTTTGACATAAAAATGATTACTAATAAAACATAAGCCGTTTATCAGAAACGGAAATCTCTTTTGCCTTCTGCTATTCTTTTGAGATTCTCTATAGCTCTCTTCTTGATGGCGGGGTTAGGTATTCTTTCCATCTGTTCCCTTATCATCTTCATTCCCAGGACTCTTGTCTCAGGCGAAGCATAGTCTTCGAGATATTCCTGTAGAGTCATCAGTGCATTAGGGGCACAACAGTTTGCTATTTGTCCGGTTTTAACTAACGACATAAATCTGTCGCCTGTGCGTCCTTCGCGATAACATGCTGTACAGAAGCTTGGGATATATCCAAGTTTTAGCAGCCATGCCACAACCTGGTCGAGTGTTCTTGTATCACTAACGTCAAACTGTGACGAGTTTTCTTCCGGAGTTTCTTCTTCTGCATATCCGCCTACACTGGTACGTGAACCTCCGCTGATTTGCGAAACTCCCAATTCAAGGACTTTCTCGCGCGAACGTTGTGATTCTCTCGTAGAAATAATCATACCTGTATAAGGTACAGTTATTCTTATGATGGCAACTATTTTCTGGAATATTTCATCAGAAATAGCATTTTCAAAGTCAGCAGCATTAATGTCATCGGCCGAGCATATTCTTGGAACACTTATAGTATGAGGGCCTACTCCGTATGTAGCTTCAAGATGTTCGGCATGCATCATCAGTCCTACAAAATCATACTTATAGGTGTTAAGTCCGAACAAAACTCCCAGTCCTACATCGTCTATGCCGCCCTGCATGGCTCTGTCCATGGCTTCTGTGTGATATGCATAGTTACTTTTAGGACCTCTCGGGTGAAGTTTTTCGTAATTCTCCTTATGGTAAGTTTCCTGAAACAGAATATATGTACCTATACCAGCCTCATGCAATTTACGATAATTCTCTACAGTAGTAGCCGCAATATTAACATTCACTCTTCTGATGGCACCATTTTTATGCTTGATATCATATATGGTTTTTATTGACTCAAGAATATACTCTATAGGATTATGCAGCGGATCTTCTCCAGCTTCGAGAGCAAGTCGCTTATGCCCCATATCCTGAAGGGCAATTACTTCGTGTCTGATATCTTCCTGTGAGAGTTTCTTGCGTGCGATAGTCTTGTTTTTTACATGATAAGGGCAATACACACAACTATTTACACAATAATTTGAAAGATATAGCGGGGCAAACATTACAATTCTGTTGCCGTAGAATTTCTGCTTTATTTCTTTAGCAAGTGCATAAATCTCATGTAAAAGAGTTTCATCGGTACATTCAAGCAGCACTGCCGCTTCTCTATGAGTAATACCCTTGCACTGTCTTGCTTTTTCTATGATAGATGAAATAAGCTCATGATTGTTAGCATTTTCACGAGCATACTCCAAAGTGCTTAGAATTTCGTCATGGCTGATAAATTCCTCAGCTATTTTTGAATCAACTTTATACATCGTTTCGTAATAATTTTGTTAACCAATACCAATAATATTTATCGGCACCGATAATCAGTCCTGGTTTTCCTGATAATCAGCTTAGCTTTTCCCGATAATCAGTCAAACATTTCCCGATAATCACCTCTGCCGTATTCTATAGTATAACCTATGGAATTAAGCCTCTTCTCTAAAAGTATCAGACCTTCTGCGGCTTCTGCGCCCATAGATGCTTTATTGTCGTACAAAGAATATTTGTTTCTCTGGTTTACAGGCGAGAGATTAGGCATTACTACATTGGCTCCAGCCAATATACCTTTTTCACGTCCCTGAGGGTGAAGAGTCGCCAAGGCTGTAGTAGAAGGAATAAGAGCATATGGATGCATTATGCGGAAAACAGACAGCAATAAAAGAGTAATGTTCAGACTGCCTGCTTTTTCATTTGTAAAAGGAGTATCATGATGCGGCAGAAACGGGCCTATACCTATCATCTGAGGCTTAAAATCTCCTATAAATAGAATATCCTCCACAATATTGTCTATAGTCTGTCCCGGACTTCCGACCATAATACCTGTTCCTGTCTGATATCCTATCGATTTCAGGTCACTGAGACATCTCAGTCTGTTATCGAGAGACATATTATTGGGATGCAACTTGGCGTAATGTTCAGGATTATGAGTCTCATGACGAAGCAGATACCTGTTGGCCCCAGCCTGATAAAACATACGGTAGGCCTCTGTAGATTTTTCACCAAGAGACAGTGTAATGACAGCATCAGGAAACATGGACCTTATGTCTGAAACTATGTCGGCAATCCTTTCATCAGTCATATAGTTGTCTTCTCCACCTTGAAGAACAAATGTGCGGAATCCGAGCGAGTATCCATTTTTACAACACTCTAAAATGTCCTGCTTATCGAGCCTGTACCTCTCAATGTTCCTGTTGCTCCGGCGGATACCACAATAAAGACAATCATTATGACAACAGTTCCCGATTTCTATCAGACCTCTGACAAAGATCTTATTTCCGAACACCTTTTTTGATTCCTCTACGGCTATTCTGTTTATAAGTTCAAGATCCTTATCATCATAACCCTGGAGCAGAATACGAAAATCATCGGGAGAAAGGGTTCTCTCCCGATGAAGTTGTTCTATCAGTTTTCTCATAAGATACAAGTATTCTGATATATGAAAAGTTTTCTGTAAAATCTGTAAGAAGAATTTTACTTTAGAAAACAACTTATTTCTTTTCGTTGATACTTGCGTAAGTATACGTACGCTTTATCAAATCCTGGTTGAGCTGACGTTTTCCAGACAATGCATCATTCTGCGCACTTGGTCCGGTGATACATCCTTCAGGACATGCCATCATTTCGATAAACTGTGCGTCAACCTTTCCTGTTTTAGCATACGCACGCAATACACCGATATTCTTCTTGTTGAAGTCGGATACCTGCATAATCTTGATGCCGTTGGCTTTTTCACCAAGGAAAGCTTTCACAGCACCAGCAACACCACCTGCCTGAGCAAATCCATGAGCCTCGCTTACAGATTCTGTAGCAACCTTATAAGGAGCAGCCTGCTTGATATCGATACCCAAACCTTTGAATATAGAACCAATTTCTTCGAATGTAAGAACGAAGTCCACACATTCATCTCTCTGAGCTTCTTTTCTTTTTGCGATACATGGGCCAATGAATACCACTTTGGCATCAGGATATTTCTGTTTTGCAATTCTTGAAGCATAATACATAGGAGAACCTGTAGTAGAAACATATGGTTTCATAGCAGGAATATGCTTGTTGACCAGTTCAATATAAGAAGGACAACATGAAGTAGTCATGAACTTCTGGCCTTCCTCAATCTTTTCGAGCAACTCATGAGCTTCATTGCTTGTAGTTTGCATTGCACCTTCGGCTACCTCAACTATCTCGGCAAATCCTATTTCCTTAAGTGCTCCGTAAACCTCTTCAATTTTCGCGTCATACTGTCCGAGGATAGAAGGAGCAGGTATAGCCACGACTTTCTCTCCGTTTCTGATAGCTTCGAGAACATCGAATACCTGAGAAATTTCGAAGATAGCACCAAACGGACACGCATTCAGACACTTTCCGCAATAGATACATTTGCTTTCGTCGATATGCTCTATATTATGCTCATCCTTGCTGATAGCCTTTACAGGGCAAGCCTCTTCACATGGAACCGGAATATAAACAATGGCATGATAAGGACAACTCTTATGACAGATACCGCAACTGATACATGTATCATGATCGATATGAGCCTGACCTGTTTTCTTATCGAAGTGAACGGCACCCTTAGGACAGTTCATATAGCAGCTTCTTGCCACACAACCGCGGCAAAGATTACTTACCTCATAGTTTACCTGCACACAAGAAGAACAAGCTTCATCAATTACACAAAGGATGTTTTCCTTGATTTTACCATGACGTTCGAGAGCTCTTTTAGCATATTCCGACAAAGTTGTAAGCTCGTCTGTCTCGTCAGACATATCCCAGCCTAAAAGAGGCAGAGACTTATATTTAGTGACGGCACGTTCTTTATGAATACAGCAACGTCCCACAGGCTGTGAGCGGCGAGGGCTGAATTCCAATGGAATACGGTCGATTTTCTCGATTAACTGTTTCTCTTTCCATAAGGCAACAAGATTGGCAAGCAACTTGTGTCTTACAATCATTACATTATTTGTAAATGCCATAAGTAAAAAAGTAGTGTGATGTTAGTTAGTAAATTATTCCTTGTAATTATCCATTTCATTATCCGTACCACCGTCAGAGTCTTCTGCGCCTCTGAGAATCAGTGTAGTAGCACCAAGAGTAAAGATACTTCCTTCTTCTATTCTGATACGGTCTTTAGGTCCGAGTACTTCATTCATAAGGAAAGTGCCGGTAATACTGTCGTTATCTCTAAGAGTATATATAATTTTTCCCTGTTTATTCCTTTTCACATTGATGATACAGTGTCTTCTGTCCATGCTCGGGTCATTGGTTTCGATAGGAATATCAACCTCAGTACCTTTACTTCTGCGTCCCACCACATTATCACCTTCATGCAAAGGAATAACCTGTTTGTATCCGAAAACATTCTCTATAACCACTACATTACCAAAATCTTTTGTTCCTTCTTTTTCGTCTATAACTTCATCCTTGCGGGTAGCGGCGTTAAGCTTAGATCGTCCCAGTCGTATGCTGAACTGTTTCTTACATTCATCACATATAAATACGAGCGATTGTCCTGGTTCGTATTTTGTTTCGTCAAACTGAATATATTTATCACATTTTGGACATCTTACTCTCTTCATTTCCTTAATTTAGTGTGTAGTAATTAATTATGTAGGATTAAAATATAATGTACATATTATTTTATATATATATCATCGGATATATTTATTCATCAGATATATTTATTGTACAGCAAGATTCTTCTTACTCTGCCATGTAAGGCTTATTTTGATTTAAAGATCCATGCACCCTTGAACTTATCAATCTTTCTAAGTTCGCTTGTCTTTTTGTATGCATCGGCAGAATTTGCATAGCTGTAAAGAGAAATACGGAAACGTCCGTCCGATTCAAGAATCATAGCTTCAGAATATCCTTCAGATTTAAATTTTCCGAGTTCTTTTTCTGCGTCTGCTTTAGAAGGAAGACTTGCTACAATAATATAAGACAAATTCGACTGAACCTGATTATTCTGTTTAGAATCAGAATTTCCGGCCTTACTGTTTTTGCTGTCACCGGTTGTTTCATCATTTTTTGCGGCAGACTTTACTGTATTCACTGCATTGTCGGTCTTTACTGTATTTTCAGCATTTGCAGTCTTTGTAGCATCATTGCTGTTATTACCGTTGTTACCGTTATTCCCGGCCTTTACCTTATCTTTTGTCTTATTGTTCTTTTCATCATTAACCACTTTCTCAACCTTTACACTCTTTACTGCTACAGGTTTTAACGTATTAACATTGTGTTTTGTTCTTACAATATTCCTATTTTGATAAAAATCATCTTCATTACCTGTACTTGCATCCCTGTGCGAAGTAACCCAGGAACGGTCTCTTATGGCATCCAGCATGGTTTCGGCTCCCAAGGAAGCATAGCTGGCATTGTCAAGATAAGTGTTTTCAACAGGATTAGAAAGCACAAAGAACAGAATTATAGCAGCTGCAGTACCTACAATATGCTCAGTCATCTTTCTGAAAATCTTCTTCAACTTATCATTCCTGTGAGACGATACACCATTATTATGTGAATTATGTAAAGTTATATCAGTATCACTGGCAGAATTATCTCTTTCTGGAATATTATTTGCTGAAAGACCTTTTGCAGAAACACTTCTGTTGCCTGTAATGTCCGCCTCATTCTGAACCGCAACTATACTTTCTGTCTGTGATGTTGTTTCTGAAATACGGTTTTCACCGATATTCATACAATCTTCAGTATTACATACACTTCTGTCGGGGTTGGCCGATTCATGGTTCGCCTGGTTATTTTCAGACAATTCCATCAATACTATTCTCTTTCCGGTATTATTTGAATCAGCATTCACGGCATCATCATTATCATTAACATGCTTTCCGATACCATTGTTGCCAACACTATTGTTTTCACTGTTGCGATAAACCATCTCCATACCGATTCTTTCTGCATCATCGGCCGGTTTATTATCAGAATAGGTTGCAACAAATCTTCCAGAATCAGGATTATGAGTAACGCTGATTTCAGAATTCTGCAAATCATTACCCTGATTAATAGAACCCTCAACAGCTGCCCCGGATAAATCCGCAGCAGGTTTCAATTCAGAAAGTTCAGTAAGAGGCGACAAGGTGAAACTGCCCAAGCCATAAAGATGCGGGTTAAAGAACGTATTGGCAAACGGTTCGAAGCCATATACACCATTCATGGTATAATATAAAGTACCCACATTCTCAATCTCAGCCTGACCGTTGCGGTACAGTTGTTCCTTGATATCCGAAACAACCTTCTCTATTTTTCTTGTTGCATCGGGGAAGTCGGTATTATAAGCCTGCATATACGACTGAACCAGCAGTCCGTCATTCATAACCAGTTGCGGATTAAAACCGATGGTACGAACCGGCGGGCAGAACACGTTGGCCGACTTCTTGAATTCGGCCGGACGGTTATGGGCGATAAACCCACCAAGTCCCGGAACAATTACACAATCATTCTCCAATAACAGAACCTCTATATGTTTAGCCAATTCAATCATATCTGTCATAAAATAGTCAGTTATTATAACCTTCCAGAAAAAACTTAATTGTCGAAATCCAAATAATAATGCAAAAATACAATTTTTATTATTACTAACGCCATTTTTAAGACATAAAATTATCTCTATTCCGAGCTTTTTGTCCCTCTTATGCTTTGTAAAATGCAGTATTTTGTCTAATTTAGTCAGTATTATAGGATTTTTGTGTAAGTTTGCAGCCTGAAACAAAAAAACGGAGTAAGTATTAATGCCGGTTAAAGAAACATTTTAATATGAATTAATGCAAAATACGCCGATTAATACCAAATATCACGGAAAAATATTAAATACGATATAAATACGATAAATAATATACTTATTTTAGAATATGAACATAGCTATTGTAGGAACCGGATACGTAGGTCTGGTAACAGGAACATGTTTTGCCGAAACAGGAGCCAATGTGACCTGTGTAGATACGAATGTTGATAAAATCGAGGCTTTGAAGAAAGGCATAATACCTATATACGAGCCCGGTCTGGAGGAAATGGTATTGAGAAACCACAAGGCAGGACGTCTTAATTTCTCAACCTCTCTGGAAGAGTGTCTAAACGATGTTTCAATAGTTTTCAGTGCGGTAGGAACGCCTCCTAACGAGGATGGCAGTGCCGACCTGCAGTATGTTCTTGAAGTGGCACGTACCATAGGAAGAAACATGAACCAGTACATTCTGGTAGTTACCAAGAGCACAGTTCCTGTAGGTACTGCAAAAAAAGTTAAGGCCGTAATAAAAGAAGAACTCGAAAAACGCGGGTTGGATATTGAATTCGATGTCGCTTCAAATCCCGAATTCCTTAAAGAAGGAAATGCCATTGCCGATTTTATGACCCCCGACCGTGTGGTAGTAGGAGTAGAGTCCGACAAGGCACGTGAGCTTATGACAAAACTCTACCGTCCGTTCCTGCTTAACAATTTCCGTGTAATTTTTATGGACATCCCATCTGCCGAGATGACAAAGTACGCCGCAAATTCCATGCTTGCCACACGCATCAGTTTCATGAACGACATAGCCAATCTTTGCGAATTAGTGGGAGCCGATGTAAATATGGTAAGGAGCGGAATAGGTTCCGATACCAGAATAGGACGCAAGTTCCTGTATCCGGGCTGCGGATACGGAGGCTCATGCTTCCCTAAAGATGTAAAGGCACTCATTAAGACAGCCGAGGAAAACGGATACACCATGAAAGTCCTCAAGATGGTGGAAGAAGTAAACGAAGCACAGAAAGACATTCTGTTCCGCAAGCTTGAGAAATTCTACAACGGCGACCTTAAGGGTAAGACCATAGCCATCTGGGGACTGGCCTTCAAACCCGAAACAGACGACATGCGTGAAGCACCGTCACTCGTGCTCATAAAGCGTCTTCTCGATGCCGGATGTAATGTACGAGCATACGATCCTGCAGCAATGGACGAATCAAGACGCCGCATAGGAAATACCATATATTACGCCAGAGATATGTATGATGCACTTCTTGATGCAGATGCCCTCTTTATGGTTACCGAATGGAAAGAATTCAGATTGCCTGCATGGGGAGTGATAAAAAAGACAATGAACAATCCTGTAATCTTCGACGGACGTAACATTTACGACATGGAAGAGCTTAATGAGCAGGGAATTGTTTATCACTGTATAGGCAGATAAATATTTCAGATAAACATTTTTTGTACGATGAAACTGAAAGTTCAAACACTGATGTCATTAGCCGGTCTTTCCATGTGCCTCTTTTCGTGCGCTTCCTCGGGAAACGATAAAAATGAGGCAAAAGAAGAACCGGAAATCGACAGGACTGCTATGGCGGAGATGCATGGAGTATGGCTTGACAGCTATTCCGAGAGTCCTGTACTTAAAATCCATAATGACAGTATATGCTTTGCAAGCCAAAGTAACGTATCGATGCCGTTTATAGTAAGAAATGACTCTATACTTATTCTCGGCCATCAGACAACAGCCTATCCGATAATCAAGCGTACAGCAGATTTTCTTAGCTTCATAAATTCTGCCGGCGACAAGATATCCCTTATAAAAGGAACAGATGAAAGCATAATACCATCTTCCGACAGTCAGAATGCAGTTTCCACTCCTGCCGAAGTAGTAAAGAAAGATTCTGTTATAATGTATAAAAACGAGCGTTATAGAGGATATTCCTACATAAATCCTACATCAATCAAGATTATCCGGCCGGGAATAACAGAAGACGGATTTACTGTAGACAATGTATATTTCGACAATATTATCCATATATGCGTGTATAAGGGTGAGAAGAGGCTTTGTGGAAAAGATATCAAGAAAGAGCAGTTTAAGAACATTGTTCCCGATGATTTTCTTAATTCTTCTATATTGGGGGATATGGATTTTATAGGAGTCAACGCCGAAGGATACAGATTTATGGCTACCGTTTGTATGCCTGACGGGCCTTGTTATAACATCGAACTCACCATTGACGATGAGAATAATGTTAATATCAAGCCTGTAAACTGGCAGTGACAGACTATAATGGTTCCTTAAGCAATAAGAGAATTATAAGAATTACATCAGTAACTGAAAAGCAAATAAAAAAGCCAATTAAATAAAAAAGCCATCCGGAATTCTTTTCTTTGAAAGTTTTCCGGATGGCTTTTTTTAATTTTATATCTCTCATTCGATACAGCTTTTCAGAATCTCAGCAAGATCATTCTGCTCAGCTTCTTCAGCTATTGAGATACCTTCTTTAAGGATGTCAATACCATTTTCTGTTGTAAAGAATGCGTCGAATACCCTTATAGTCTGAATCTGATTGATGGTGAATGTGCGAGGCTCAGTCTGATGAGGAGACATGGCTGTAATATGGTCAGAATCAAGTTCATCGTTAAGCATATTCTTAAACAGATTCTTATATGGAAGAGAAAATTTGCTTTCCGATGGCAGGAAGCTTGTATAATACAAGTTTTTCAGAGTAGTTCTTCCATTCTTGTCGTGATAGTTTATCTGGATAGGTTTATAAGTACAGATAGACATCAGCAGGATTTCGGCAACCTGAGGTCCTATTTCCTCGTCAGAGAAGTCACATTTGAACTCTTCTGTTGCAAATGGAGTCTCAAGTCCTTCAATCTTCAGAATATCATCGTGAACTATGAACAATATGTCGTCTGTGATAATTTCCTTGCCTTCTATACCCCAGTCGAACAGTCCGGCTTTAAGTTGCAGATGTTTTGACTGATATATAAACTGATTGCCAGCCTTCAAGGTTACTCTGACAAAATTATATTTCTTTGTTAGTGCAATCAGTTCTTTCTGCATAGCTTCTTTGGCCTTCTTGTCGTCAGAGTTCTCCTCAGCTTTCTTTTCCTCAGGTTTTTCTTCCTGAATCTTCTCGTCCTGAGTTTTTTTCACCTCTGCTTTCTTTTCCTCAGGTTTCTTCTCTTCAGCCTTTTCCTCTTCAGCCTTTTCCTCTTCAGCCTTTCTTACATTATCTGAGGCTTCCTGCACTTCTTTGGCCTTCAATTCCTTTATCTCCAGTTCTTTAATGCTAAGTTCGGCGTTAAGGGCTTCAATTTCCTTTTCCTTTTTGTCTATTTTTGCATTAAGAACATCAATTTCCTGACCGTTGTTTTCCGATTTATTTGTAATCTCTACCAGAGCATTCTGCAATCGCTGTATTTCAGCCTGGAAAGAAGATATAATATTATCCTTTTCCGCTTCCTGCGACTTGATTGTTTTGTTAAGATTACCTATTTCGTTGTTAAGACTTCCAATCTCATTGTTGAGGTAACCTATTTCATCATTAAGAGATTCAATATTTCCTTTTAGTGTTTCATTCTCATTATTTGCAATGATTCCCTTATCTTTAAGCGAGCTGATTTCATTGTTTAGCTCCTTAATGTTCTCCTCCTTTTTATTAATCTCTTTCTCTTTACCAGAAAGTTCGGCCTTGCAGCTGGCAAGACTCTTCTTAAGCTCCTCAATTATGGCATTATTTTCATTGACAGATTTTTTTGAGTTGTCCTTCAATGAGTTTAGTTCAGAAACCTTACTTGTAAGTTCTGCTTCTTTTTCCCCTAATCTGTTTTCTGCTTCTTTTAATGCCTTAATATTTTCTGCAATAGCTTTTTCCTTTTCAGTTATAGCTTTTTCTTTCTCTGAAATTATCTTATCTTTCTCTGCTATAGCTTTATCTTTCTCTGCAATATCCTTATTCTTTTCTTCAATGGCTTTATCTTTCTCAGCTATAACATTCAGACTTTCAGCTACAGCCTTATTTCTTTCTTCAATGATATTGTCTTTCTCAGCTATTGATTTTTCAATATTAGAAATAATATCTTTGCTGGCAGCTATTTCAGACTCCTTGTCTTTTATTGATTTTGCCTGTGTTTCAATAAGGCCTTCTTTTTCTTTAATAAGAGCTTCCTTTTCCTTTATAAAATTATCTTTCTCTTTTATAAGGCTTTCCTTATCCTTAATTTCCTTATCTTTTTCTTTTATAATGCCATCTTTTTCGGCTATCAGTTTCTCATTGCCCTCAATTACAGCTTTCTGACCTTCAACTTCAGAGTTTAGCCTGTCAACTGTAGATTTCAATGAATCAATTTCAGAATTAAGAGATTTTATCTCCTTTTCAAGATTCTGCTGCTTTGATTTGCCGTTTTCTATATCAGCCAGAAGAAATGTGTTTTGTTCTTTACTCTTGCTGATTTCCTCTTTACTTTTGCTGATTTCTTCCTTCAGTGCTTCTATTTCCTTATTAGAAGAATCTCCTGCAGCTTCAGCATTTGCCAGAGCCTCATTAAGAGCCTCCTGAAGCTCCTTGTTCTTATTGTTTAATGAAACATAGTCTTGCGAAGTTCGTTTAAGTTGTACAGACAGGTTCTCGTTTTCGAGTTTCAACCTGTCTTGTTCTTTTAAAAGCGAATCGATATCTATGTCTGAAAACTTTTTAAGCAGATTAGTTATGAATTTACCCATTTGGTTTTATTTTTTTTGTTGTACAATCGGAAAATATCTTATTTATGTACATAAATGAACACAGTTTAAGTAAACAGACACTTAGTCTCTGAATCTTTTTGTAAGGTCACCGAATTCATCAATTCGTCTGTCTCTCAGGAACGGCCACCAGCGGCGTACATTTTCACTTCGGCTCATATCAATGTCCACTACAAGATTTTCCTCTTTCAGATTATCAGCCTGAGCTATAATTTCCCCCTGAGGACCGGCTACGAAACTGTTTCCCCAGAATTGTATTCCGTTTGTCTGGCCCGAAGGGTCTGGCTCAAGTCCCACACGGTTGACAGCTATAACCGGAAGTCCGTTTGCTACGGCATGACCACGCTGAACAGTTACCCATGCGCCCAACTGGCGTAACTTCTCCTCTTGAGTATCAGTACTTTCCCAACCTATTGCAGTAGGGTAGATAAGCAGTTCTGCGCCTTTAAGTGCCATGAGTCGCGCTCCTTCCGGATACCACTGGTCCCAGCATACCTGCACACCAAGCTTTCCAACAGAAGTCTCTATCGGTTCAAATCCTATATCTCCCGGTGTAAAGTAGAACTTTTCGTAATATGCCGGATCATCAGGAATATGCATCTTTCTGTATTTTCCGGCAATGCTTCCATCCTTTTCAAAAACCACAGCTGTATTATGATATAATCCGGCAGCACGTCTTTCGAATAATGATGTGACAAGAACTATACCGTATGCGGCTGCAATCTCGCTATAGAACCCTGTAGACGGACCAGGAATTGGCTCAGCCAGGTCGAAGAGGCGTGTGTCTTCAGTCTGACAGAAGTATAATGAATTATGAAGTTCCTGTAAGATAACAAGCTCTGCACCAGCTTTTGCTACTGAAGCTATATTTCTGTGTAGTTTCTCAAGATTAAATTTAATATCGCCAGTACAAGACTGCTGAACGATTCCGACACGAATGATACGTTTCATAATAGTATAGTATTATTGATAGTATTGTATGATAATATATAAAATTGTATGATAGTATATAAAATAATATACAAAATAAAATACTCTGTAAATAGTAGCTATAATTAAAGCGATAACGAATTAAGTATCACTTTATTTTATCCCCTTGAAAACAGATTCAGGATATTGCATGGTAACACAGTGCAGTGAACCGTGCTGCTTAATAAGTGCCCTGCAGTCTACACCCACTATCTCTCTGCCAGGGAAAGCCTGGGCGAGAACTCTTGCTGCTTCGGCATCATTTTCCGGCTGATTATAAGTAGGATAAAGTACAGCTTTGTTCATTATCAGGAAATTGGCGTATGTAGCAGGAATACGTTCTCCGTCCTCATCATACACCGCATCTGCCATAGGCAGAGGAAGAAGTCTGTATGGTTCACCCTCGAGAGTTCTGAAAGATTTCAGCTGGGCCTCCATAGCAAGAAGAGCATTATAGTGTTCATCTTCCTTATTCTCACATTTCACGTATGCAATGGTATTGTCGGGACATAATCTTGCAAGTGTATCTACATGACTGTCTGTATCATCTCCGGCAAGATAACCATAGTCGAGCCAGAGAACCTGCTTCAGGTTTAATGTGTCTGTCAGGAAATTTTCTATATCTTTTCTTGACATGGTATCATTTCTGTTGGGAGCCAGAAGACAAAGAGATGTAGTAAGCAAAGTTCCCTTACCGTCACTTTCTATAGAGCCGCCTTCCAGAACAAAATTGCGCATGTTTACGTAATCTCCATTTACAATACCTGCTTTGAAAATATTGCTGTTAATAAGGTTGTCCTTGTCTGAAGCAAATTTCATACCCCATCCGTTGAAACAGAAATCCAGAAGCTTAGGGTCGGCATGCGGGTCTGTCATTGTGATGAATGCATGATCTCTTGCCCATGTGTCGTTGGTAGGACAGGCAAAGAATTTTATGTTTTCCTTATATGGGAAATCCTTCAATGCTTCCGGAAATTCCGGTGCAACGAGCAGCAGTGGCTGTCGTGAAGCTATTTCTGTTGCAAGTTTCACAAAACATGATTCCACTTCGGGCAACATATATTCCCAGTCTGTTCCGGCATGAGGCCATGTCAGCTGGATGTAGCTTTGATTTTCCCATTCGGCAGGTAGAAAATAGTTATTCTTCATTGTGCAAAGTTATATTTCGGTTTCTATTATTTTTTTTGAATTTTAACTCTTGATGCAAATTTAATGAATAGTTCCAATATAGCAATTCATTTTCTTTTACCATTTATTGATTCATACCTCATTAACATCTCATTGCTGTTTTTCGGTATTCTCTTTTCCGGTATTTCCGTTGTCTGCATTTTCCTTATCCACATTTTTTTTGTCTGCATTTTCCTTGTCGGCTTTGTCTTTTTCTTCATCGCTCAATTTTTTCTTTCTGTAGCGTCGGAGATTACCCAGCCAGTCTACAAGTTCCCTCCAGTATGTGAAGTCTTTTTTGTAAATCAGTCCTATACCCTGTGTGGTAAGAGTTGATTTCATGAAATATCGGTCGTTTGTCTGATTGTAGCCCCTCAGACGGAAATCTCCGTTTTTGGTAAGGAGCCATATGGCCTCAAAATCACCCACGAAGTTGGTACTTTTAAGAGTGTTTTCCTTATAACCGAAGTTTCCGTTTATAATGAGCCTGTTGTTCAGAAGTCGTCCGCTAAGGATTGCTTCGGCTTCAACATCTGTCCATCCATCCTGTCCTGTGGAGAGGTTGGTTCCTACATTCCAGTTCTGGCTGTCGATAACTTGCGACAGCATATTGTTCAACTGTCCTGACAATGTGCTGAAAGCCAGTGAACTGGTTGCATCCGACTGTCCGGTCTGACTGGTGTAGTCGTATGTATAGAACTTACCTACACCAAGAAGATAAATAATCTGGGTTGTCATCTGTTCCGGCGTACTTGTCAGACTTCTTACCAGTTCGCGGTCCTCCTCATTTACGGTAGGCAACTCAAGGTCGAAACTCAAGTTGGGCGAGGTAAGCAGACCGGTTAGGTTTACCAGACAGTTTACCCTGATATTTCCTCTTGTAGATGTAGCGTCTGGTATAAGATCATTCAGTGAAGCCGATGGAACTGTATACGCAGCTTGCACGTTAAGATTTGAGGCTTTAGGGTCACCATTAAAAGAAACAGTTCCTCCCGGACGCAGCACAAAGTCCTTGCGTATCACATTCTGCATACTCAGCTTATATATTCCTTCGGATATTACATAATTACCGAATATCTGGAAATTACCCTTATTGTAGAAGTTAACCCTTAGGTTACCTGTACCTTTAGCCGATATATAGTCGCCCGAAGCCGGGTCCATAATAATTTTCATGTCGGCTCTCAGGGTAGGTTCTATCTGAAGATTAATCTTTATGTCGGCCGGTGTGGAGTTTTCCTCTTCATCCTCAGTCCTGTTCATATAATGATAGACTTCGGCATCCACTTCTTCTGTCTTTCTTTTAGGTGTCTTGTCGACAAAAGTGATAAACTGCTTGCTTATGGCCTCGGCGGCAGTACCCAATACATAAACGAACGATGTTCCGTCTTCGGCGCGCAACTGTCCGTCAACTGCCAGTCCCATATGCTCATCACCTCTCACAAGGGCATTGCCGGTTGCATAAATATGTCCGTAGAAAGGAAATTCCGGCGATTCCTGGTCTATTCTGAACACCTGCATATTGTGCGTATCGAAATTGAATCTGTAATTCAGGTGTTTAAGATGATTATGGCGCAAATATCCGTTTACAGTTCCCTTGTTGCCTTCCATATCGCTAAGCTGAACATTCTCAAACAGAAACTCTCCCGATTTGATATCCATGTTTTCGGTTGCAGCCTTAAAGCGCGAGTTAAGCACATTCACGTTCATTGCCACTTCGGCTTTATCAACATGACCTTCGAGGTCGAGCTCCTTAAACGGACCATGCAGGCGCACATTTCCGTACACCTTACCCTCCACATCACTGAAAATATCTTTTATGAAATGCTCCAGAAATGCAAAAGTCGTACCTCCGGCATTGATATGCAGGTCGAGTCCCTTTTCTTTAGGCGACACATAACCGTCGACTTTTGTAAACGTATTGTCACTTTTCTGTATGTCGGCATTAAGCAGAATCCGGCCTTTTTCATTGTCGAATCCACCTTTTATCTTTGCTTCGCCCAAGATGGCATCATTAAGAGAAAAATTGTTTACCATGAGACGCGCATCGAGAGCAGGCTTGTCGAGCACTCCCGAGGCAATAACTTTACCGCTTGTGTTTCCTTCAAACTTTACAGCGTTAAACTGTATCATATCCATCACATACAGCAGATTAATGTTCTGAAGGTCGACAAAGCATGTGTCTGTATCCTTTTTTCCGAGCCGTCCGTTAACCTTTACATGTTGGTTGGCATGTTCGAAAAGAAAGTCCTTTATTTTTATACTGTCTTTATCTATACATATAGATGCCGGATGGATATTCCATATGGTATCGTTCAGAATAATTTCGCTATGGTCGAGATGAATGTCGGTATGCAGGTTCCTGCTGTTGCCCGGTTTTGAAAAGGCGGCAAGTGCCGATACTTTACCTCCGTAAGTCACACTGGTATTATTACCCCAGAAAAGAGTAGTCGACAGTGTGTCGTTATGAGCTTCTGCATTGAGACTCAAGCTTATCATTGCACCTTTTTTCATGAGCATGCTCGTTCTTATGTTGCAGTGAAGGTCATTGGCCGGGTTTTCGAAGAGTAGGGTAGTCGACTCATATTTCTTGTTGTTGTAGGTGAGTTGCGGTATATTTGCATTTATATACACCTTTGAGTTGATATCGTCTATATACCCGTTTATATTTGCCGGCATATCCATTTTCACTGGCAGTTTAAGGCCTTTCGACAGGAAGTCTGCATCAAGCAGGTCGAACTTGAAACTGAAGTTATTCTCGCTTTCCCTGTTCCGTCTGTTCTTGCCGGTCTTTTCTCCCAGCAGAGACGGCATATATCTTTGGGCAACTTTCATAATGCTCGACACAATGGTACGGTATGAATATTCACCCTTTACAACACCTTTCATGAAATACGAATCGAGCACCACCTCCTTGTCATTCCCGTTCATGCTGTTGGCTATGAGATGCAGTTTGGGCAGGAAATAGTCGAGATTGTCGTCTTCCGAATCGCAGTTAAGGCTGTCTATGAGGATTTTACCCTTGATATCGTCTATCGAGTTACCCGAAAAGTCGGCTCCCAAGTTAAGAGAGTATGTAGTATTGGTGAATTTCTTGTCGTTGGTAAGTCCCAGTTCTCCCGGATTGAAATCACGCAGTTGGGCATTCAGGTGAAACTCAGGTGTCTGTATTCCTGTAAGTATGCTGCCGTTTACTTTTATTCTCAGATTATCGTCGTCCACGGCAATTTGTCCGTTGAACCCTTCGCCCGAATACTTTCCGTCGAGTTCTATGTTCTGGTAAGTATAGTTCTTGAATTCAAGGAAGTCGATGTTTCCTTTCACATAAGACTCAGGATTGTTGTTCTTGTATGTCAGTCCGTTAAGCTCAATATTGAATCCGGTTTTCCCTAATGTGCTCTTTTTGTTGAACAACTTTCCGAGATTCAGTTCCGGCGAATAGACATGTCCGGAATAGGTACGTTTGCTGAATCCGGAATCCGAATGAAGTGTTACCTGCGACTGCACACTACCCACCGCTGAAAGTATAGAAAGCTTGGCTTCTATGTCCCTCAGTGTTCCGTTAAGGCTTCCGTTTATACTTGTCTTGCCCAGATTCTTTAATACTTCTGGTATCTTGGGCTTGTCGCTCAGGTTAGACAAAAGCCACTCTGCACCATTCTCGCCCACATTAATTTTGTTTATCCGTGCGTTGAAACGGGGTGCTATGGTGTCTTTTTCTGTGTTGTCTTTGTTATTCACTCCGGCCTTCAGGTTGGAATACGAGGCACTGACATCTATATCAATATGGTCGGCTCCCGATTTCACCTTAAGCTTGTCCACTACATGCCTGTTCTTTTCGCTGTGGAAAGACAAATCAATATTCAGATTGTCGTTGAAATGCTTGAAGGCGGGCACAAAACTTTGTGCATCAGCCAGAACGACAGATGCTTTCAGGTTTCCGCTGTATTTTATCTGTGAGATGTCGGCAATGGCCGAAATATCTTTATAGTCGGCTGTGAGAGTGTCGATAGCCAATTTGCTTTCGGGCAGAAGAATGTTGAAGTCGCTCAGTCTTACACCTGTCTTGTTGCCGTTCAGTTTCATGGTCAGCTTCTTAAGTGTGAATCCTGACTTCTCGTTCAGACTGAGACGCCTGACCTGTACGTTTACGGAATCTTCAGTAAGAGCCTTGAGAGATATGTTGGCCGAAAGATTGTTTATTCCTATATGTGAAGCATTGAATTTATACGGCGTCTCTTTCTCCGACAATATATCATAGCTTACACTGCCTCTGCGTATAAGAATGGAATTGATTCTCAGATTTATGAAACTGCTGTCTTCTTTCTTTTCGTCTTTAGAGGCTAAAGCGTCGATGATAAACTGAAAGTTGGCAGGGGCCGACTTGTTTTCCTTGTTGAGCTTGATGTTTGCGGCAAACAACTGTACACTGTGTATACTCACCTGCCCCTGGAGCAGTGCCTTATAGTCGAACTTGACGGAAAATCTTGCTACACTGAGCAACTCTTTCCCTGTCTTGTCGTATAATGTGAGGTCTTGTATTATTATGCGGTTTAGTAGTCCTAAATCGATATTGCCGACAGACACCTCAGTATTGAAAAGTTTTTTCAACTCGCGTGTAACAACAGAACTGATTCCATGCTGCACGTAAGAGATGTTGAGCAAGGCAATCAGTCCGAAGTATATCACCATAATGGTTACGATGACAGTTCTTAATGTATGTTTTATAAATGTGTACTTTCTCATTCAGTGTAATGGTATTAAGCCAATATCACTACAAAAATACAAATATCCTACATAATTATGTATAAAACACATTCCATTTTGGAAAATTTTGCAAAAAAAACCGAATAATCGTCCCTAAATTCTGTTATAACAGAAAATATTCGGAAATTTGCAGGGTTATTTGGAGAAATACGTGATAATTTACAATTGAAATTACATTAAATGAAAAAAATTAAAAGTTTTCCTTCACCGCTTGTGTCATTAATGCCTATACTGCTTTTGGTGGTATTGCTGTTTTTTACCATAAAGAGCTTCGGTTCCGACGCATTGGGCGGTGCAAGTCAGGTTTGTCTGCTGGTGGCAACTGCAGCCTGTGCTGCTTTGGGTATGATCGGGTATAAAATCCAGTGGAAAGAAATCGAACATGCTATCGTGAATAACATCATGGGAGTCAGCTCTGCTCTGATAATTCTTCTTATTATCGGAGCCTTGTCGGCGGTATGGATGCTCAGTGGAGTGGTGCCAACGCTTATTTATTACGGTGTACAACTTATTCATCCTAACTTTTTCCTTGTTTCGTGCTGCGTGATATGTGCCGTGGTGTCGGTCATGACTGGCAGTTCGTGGACTACAATAGCCACTATAGGTATTGCGCTTATGGGAATTGGCAAGGCTCAGGGCTTCGAAGAGGGATGGATAGCTGGTGCCATCATCTCGGGGGCATATTTCGGCGATAAGGTGTCGCCATTGTCGGATACTACCATCCTTGCTTCTTCGGTAACCGAAACGCCTCTGTTTACACATATCAGATATCTTATGTTTACTACCGTGCCTTCTATGGTTATAGCTCTTACTATTTTCCTTATAGCGGGACTGAACCACACTGCGGGTAATGCTGCCGAAATGCATATCTTTACCGACGGACTGGCCGAAAGATTCAATATCTCACTCTGGCTGCTTATAGTGCCGGTGGTTACCGGATTGCTCATTGCCAAGAAGGTTCCTTCTATAGTTACATTGTTCATCTCAACAGCCCTGGCCACTGTGTTCATGATATTCTTCCAGTCGGATGTAATTTATGAACTTGCAGAAGAAGGCCTTGGAAGGGGCGAGGCTTTGTTCAAGACAACTATTACCACACTTTATACATCGACAAGCCTTCAGGCATCTACACCCGAGCTTACCGAACTGATTGCTACACGCGGTATGAGCGGAATGATGAATACCATATGGCTCATTATCTGTGCAATGTGTCTGGGAGGCGCCATGACTGCCTGCGGTATGCTTGGCAGCATAACAAGCCTGTTTGTGAGATTCACACGCAAGCTTACCGGTATGGTGGCTTCTACAGTAGGGTCGGGCCTGTTTCTGAATCTGGCCACAGCCGACCAGTATATATCAATAATACTCGTAGGAAATATGTTCAAGGATATTTATAAGCAAAACGGATATGAGAGCAGACTTCTGAGCCGTGCCGCCGAAGACTCGGTAACAGTAACATCGGTGCTGATACCATGGAATACATGCGGAATGACACAGGCTACCATACTCGGTGTGCCTACTATAGTATATCTGCCGTACTGCTTCTTTAATTATATAAGTCCGCTTATGAGTATTTTCATAGCTTCGATAGGGTTTAAGATATACAGGCTAAAGCAATGAAATGAGAGGTGCAATCGTCGGAAATAAAACAACCCCTTGCTTTATGTAAGGATTCCTTTTGTTTTTAAAAAGATTGCCCGCGTTTTTCCGGGGTGTCGGAAATGAAGCTCCGGATGTCTGTATACAGCCCTTAAAAAGGCTTGCGATATCTAAAAAAATGGCAATAAATATGGAAATATTTCCATAATAAAGTTACGAAAAAGTTCTTTTTTACTTATTTTTTCTTTAATTTTGCACGCAAATTATAAAACCATTTTTTATAACCCAATATGGCAAATGTAATTAAATTACGTAAAGGCCTGAACATTAACTTGAAAGGTAAGGCTGCCGCTGAAGTTGTGGATGTAAAAGCACCCGGATTCTATGCTTTGGTTCCGGATGATTTTACAGGCGTGACTCCAAAGGTGGTTGTTAAGGAACAAGAATATGTTATGGCCGGAGGACCCTTGTTTATTGACAAGAATCATCCTGAAGTGAAGTTTGTTTCGCCGGTAAGTGGCGTAGTAACAAGTGTAGAGCGTGGCGCTCGCCGTAAGGTGATGAGTATCACAGTTGAGGCTGCAGCCGAGCAGGACTATGAAGAATTCGGAAAGCAGAATTTGTCTTCAATGAATGCCGATTCTGTAAAAGAACTTCTTATGAATGCCGGTATGTTTGCTTTCATCAGACAGCGTCCGTATGATGTGATAGCAGATCCGACAGTGGCTCCAAGAGCTATCTTCGTATCGGCTTTCGATTCAAATCCTCTTGCACCTGAGTTTGAAATTGCTCTGAAAGGTGAAGAAGCCAACTTCCAGACAGGACTTGATGCTTTGGCTAAAATGGCCAAGACTTATTTAAGTATTAGTGTTAACCAGAAGGCTGCGGCTCTTACACAGGCTAAGAACGTAACTCTTACAGTGTTCGACGGACCTCATCCTGCAGGTAATGTCGGTGTCCAGATCAACAATATCGCTCCTGTAAACAAGGGCGAGACTGTATGGACTATCGAACCTCAGGCTGTAATCTTCATCGGAAGACTGATTAATACAGGACGCGTGGATATGACACGTACTGTAGCAATCACAGGTTCTGAAGTGAAGAAACCTGCTTACTGTAAATTGAAAGTGGGTGCTTTGCTTACTGATATTCTTGCCGGAAATGTTAATACAGGTAAGGAACTTCGCTATATCAGCGGTAACCCTCTTACAGGTAAGCAGATTCCTGCTCACGGCTTCCTTGGAGCTTTCCACAGCCAGGTTACTGTTATCCCTGAAGGTAGTGATGTTCATGAAATGTTCGGCTGGATTATGCCTCGCTTCGACCAGTTCAGTACAAGCCGCTCTTATTTCAGCTGGTTGATGGGCAAGAAGGAATATACTCTTGATGCACGTGTGAAGGGTGGCGAACGTCACATGATCATGTCTAATGAGTACGACCGTGTTCTTCCTATGGATATCCTTCCTGAATATCTTATCAAGGCTATCATTGCCGGTGATATCGACCGCATGGAACAGCTTGGTATCTATGAAGTGGCTCCGGAAGATTTTGCTCTTTGCGAATTTGTATGCTCTTCTAAGGTAGAATTGCAGCGTATCGTTCGTGAAGGTCTTGACATGCTCCGCCGCGAAATGTGTTAATATATATAATAAGGTATATAAGAATTTCTAAATAAATAATGAAAGCGTTAAGAAATTATATCGATAAGATAAAGCCAAACTTTGAAGAGGGC